>PWHM01000115.1 GCA_003554915.1 Candidatus Nealsoniibacteriota bacterium | reverse complement strand
GACCTTGAAATTCAGACAAGCTATGAGTTTAGGGCAGTTGTTGAATGGGAAGATGAGGGCACACAGCAGGAGTTTGGCGATACTCTAACCTTTATGACTACCGGCTTAAATGGCTATATCATAGAAAGGAAAGTAGGTTCAGCTGGCACTTGGGGAAGGGTTAAGGTTATAGAGGACAAGGACACAACGACCTGGGATAACACAAGCGGGTTTGATAATGGTGTAGAATATTTTTACCGGGTTAAGAGGGTTGATAGCCCTGACGAAACGATATGGTCGAAGAATAGTATTGTGTTCGGGGTTGAAGATTATGAGTTTACAGCCGACAGCTTGTTAAAGGGAAGAATAACAGAAGCTTTTACCTTGGACAGCATTTTATTTACGCCAACACAAACGCCTTTCGATGTTAACGCTACCCTAAAAAAAATTGTAGAGGAAAACATAAGCTCTGACGCTATACTTAAAGGCACTATTGTTGAGAGCGTTACTACTGACGGTTATACTGTTTACAGGTTTACCATTGAGCTCCCTGCTGACGCAATACTTAAAAAGACACACCTGGAAGATTTTACTGCCGATACACGCATAGTCTACCGCACCATTGAAGATTTTACAGGAGATGCTTTTCTTTGGGGGACAATCTTCAACGCTGACGCTGTTCTCGTTAAGATGGTTCAGGAAACTTTCGGCGCAGATGCCGTGTTCTCTGTTCCACCACAAACTTTTACAGCCAGGGCGAACCTAACATCAGATAGAGAGTTTTCTTTTGGTGCCGACGCTTTATTAGTGATTATCTTTACAGGAGACTCTTACTTAACATCAGAAAAAGGCGTAGGTGTGATTATCAGCCCCGAGCCCTTCCCGATAGGCGATTATGACCTTTCTAAAGTGGACAGGGATATGACGGGCCTTATGTTCGTGGCTACAGGGCAGGAGCTAAATGTTAATACTATGCCTGAGGAAGTGCTTGATATTTATGTAGCTGCGGGCCAAGTGCTGGAGGTGAGAATTAGTGGAAATTAGGATAGCCAAGGGTGATAGCAGGAAATTTTTAATGCGGATACATGACTTGTTTACAGGAGAGCGTCTTGACCTGAACGACTTAACGGTATACTTTACTATTAAGAAAAAGCTCTCTGACGGGGACGAGGAAATACTGGTAGAGCATAATAGTGATGAGGCAGGGATTACCATTACAAACGCATTTAAGGGGGAGGCCATATTACAGGTAACGCCTACGGATACTGACCTGCACCCTGGGGATTATTATTTTGATATAAGGTGCGTTAACGCAGGCGGGACAGAGGTTATAAGTAATTATCCTAACTATGGCACTTTTGTGGTGTACGAAGTTGTAAGACAATCTTTCTCTGTTTAAAAGGAGGTGAGCGAGGATGGACTTAAAGAAAATGGCGGCACAAGAAGCCAGAAGGCATGGAATACCGGAAAATATATTTTACGGACTTATTAAAGCAGAAAGCTCATGGAGGCCGGATGCCGTTAGTCATGCCGGGGCTATGGGTTTAACGCAGGTAATGCCGGGAACCGCCAGAGGGATGGGCTATGACCCTGACGAATTGGCACGTAACCCGGCAATACAGTTAGAGGCGGGGGCTAAATACCTTTCGCAGATGCACGACCAGTTTGGCAATTGGGAGCTAGCCTTAGCTGCTTATAATGCAGGCCCCGGCAATGTGCAAAAATACGGTGGAGTGCCACCCTTCAAAGAAACGCAGGAGTATGTGCCGAGGGTTATGAGGTTTGCGCAGGAGGAAGGCGGGGGGAGAATACCTGATTTTAACACAACAGCGTCAGGGCATACACCAGGGACAGCAGTTGACAGGTCAACGGGTGACAGGACAACGGTTGATTTATCCAGCTTGCTACCTACTTCCAGGTTGGATACTACTACAAGCGAGGCCCGGAGCCCAACAGATATACTTGAAAGCTTGACGGCTTCCCGAAGAGGGGATGACAGCAGCCTTTCTGCTATGCCGACAGTTCCTTTAACAAAGCAGGACCAGCCTTTAATCCCTGACAGAAGCAAGATGGGCGCTCCTGACACGGGGATGGGGTCAGAAAGAAAGGACGCTCTGGACTCTCTTAGTAAGACAGCCGAGCCTAAAAAGCCAGAGGTTACATCTTCTCCCCGCATGACAGAGCAGAAGGAAGCGGCAAAGAGCGAGCCTGAAAATATTAAGAAGGGCTGGCAGGCATGGATAGGGGGGCTTTTACGTGGCGCTCGATAAAACAAGGTTTGATATTGATGACTTTTCCGGAGGATTAAACGAAAGGGACGCTGACAGTAAAATTCTAATGTCCGAATGTGTTTATCCTACGGAAAACATAACCCTATCCCGAAGGGGCGCTATCTCTAAAAGGCCGGGGACAGTGAAGCATATTTCCGCCCCTGTTGATAGCGGAAACCCTGTAACAGGCCTATATTTAGGTTATTTACAACGACAAGTATTTTGGAGCATTTGGGGCCAGGATAGATACCATACAGCAGCGGAAATAGCAAGGAAACTCTTTGAAGAATCTGAAACTGTTGTCATAGCCAACGGTGAGTATTTTGAAGCACAGTATGTAGACTCCTGCATAGCAAATGCTTTGACAGGAGCGCTAAATGCTCCCCTGCTTTTAACTACTAGATTTGAGGTTCCTGACATAACCCTTACCGTAATGAGAGAGCTAGGGGTGAGGAACATATATTTAGTAGGTAACATCGGGGCTATAGACGAAGACATAGAAGAATCATTGAAAGATGACCCCGAGGGTTTTACAGTTACCAGGCTAGGGAACCCTAACGAGGGTAGGGACAGGGAGCAAACTGCCAGGATAGTTGCTGAAGAAGTAGACCAGGTAGCAAGCCTGTCTGATACATGCTTTATCGTTCACAGGGACAGTGCTGCTGAGGCTGCTTTAGTAGGCCCTGCCGTTGCAGGTGGCTGTGATGACGGGATAAGGCCAATATTCTTTGTTGGGGACGGTTACTGGGACCCTGAAGAGGCATCTGATAACGAAAACCTGGGGGTTGCTAACACAAATACCATAAGTAGCCTGGGCTTTACAAAGGCTATTATTATGGGTGATACAGACAGGGTAAGTAGCTCTATTGAGAGCGACCTAAACTCTTTACTGGGGGCAGAAAATGTTTCGAGGATAGGCGGTAGAGATAGGTATAAAACAGCTACTCTTTTTGCTGACTACTTAAAAGATAACTACGGCTTTGGAAACCTGGTAATAAGTAACGGTGACGAATACCATAATGTAGATGCAGCCTCAGCAGGGCTTTTGTCAGCAGTAACAAAGGCCGTGCATATATATATTTCCCAAGGCAGCGTTTACAGCTATGTGCATGATTTCTTAGAAGGCTTTATTAGAGAGGGCACTAAGATGTTTGTAATAGGAGGCCCTGAAGCCGTGCAATTAACACGTGTCCCCAGGCCAGACTACACCCGGTATTCAGAAAGAGGGTGGCCTGTTGACTCTACCTCAACGTGGGCGGTTCCTTTTATTGACGGAACTATACAGAACGATAGCAGCGCCGACCTTACTATTGGGTGGAGGTTTAAATGCACAAGAGATAATATGATGGTATCTAAGCTTCGTGCCCTTGTCCGTCAGGAAGCAACTTACCGCCTGCAACTATGGAAAGCTCCCGAAGGCGAGAACCCTGCAGAGCTTTTAAAGACAGGGACGGTTAGTAACCCGTCATATAACTTAAGATGGGTTGAGGCGACCTTCTCTGTTGGTGATGAGGTTCACCTGGAGAACGGTAAAGAGTATGTTGTTGCCTTTAACTATTGGCCGGAAGGTGCGGAGTTCTTTTCTGTTTCAGCGCAACCGGCTGGCTCACTGGGGCAATTTAGTGTCGCTGTAGACTTCATAGGAGCGAAACAAAACAGCACAGGTAAAGACGAGTTTCCTGATGAATCTCTGCATATTGACCCTGGCTCTTACTATTCTAATGACCCTGACTATATTAGTGATGCTTGGGTTCCTATGCTTGACTTTGTTCTTACAACAAAGGCAGAGGACTTAGAAGCAGACCCCGTTGACTTTGGTGACGTTATAGATAGCATAAAGGCACCGCCTCCTGAAAAATGGTTTTTAGCCGTATCAGGCACTTATTTAAAGAGGCTAGTTAACAGGGAGTGGGAAACAATCAAGAGTGACTTAACCCCTAACCAAGACATGGAGTTTTTATCTTATAACCACGGTATTTATATGGTTAACGGTAAGGACGGCTATTTTGCTTTAATAGAAGACTTATGGACTGACCAGGTAGTGCTTAAAAGGGTAAAGCCTTATATGCCCTCAGATGAAGAACTAGAAAGCCTCGGCCCTAATGCTTTGCCTGAAGACCCAAAGTATATAGCTTTTCATTATGAGAGAGTTTGGCTTGCCAGTGTATCAGGCAGTCAAATGCGGGTGTTTATGAGCGATATAGGGGTAGCAGGAGAGGACAGGGAAAGTCCGTTTAAGATGTTTAGGCCTGACTATTTCCCTGCTAACAACTACTTTGATGTTCCTTGTCAGATGGGGGACAAGGTAACAGGCATGGTGATTTACCAGGACAGACCTCATATATTTACTAAATACAATATCTGGACGATATACGGAACTACACCGCAGGAATATGACCTGGTGAAGGTAAGGGGCTCTGTAGGTGCTATCTCTCACAGGAGCATTAAAGAGGTCAAGGGTATGCTGTTATTTCACAGCATGGACGGGCCTGTAGCTTTTGACGGAACAAATACTTATGAGCTATATGAGAAGATACCGGACACCTTAAAAAGGATAGATAAGTCTAAGGAAGAAAGAGCGGCAGCCGTGGTGTATGATAACCGCTACTACCTGGGGTTGCCAGAGGAAGAGCAGAATGATATGGTGTTGGAGTTTGACCTTTACACGGACTTGTTTAGCCCGGAAGGTCAGAAATCTTGGGTTCCGCATAAAGGCTTTACCCCTATCTGCTGGCTTGTAGATGATGAAAATAACTGCCTGTTTGGAGGTAGTAACGGTTATATACACAGGTTTGGTGAGGGGTGGACTGATGATGGCACAGAATACAGGTCTATTTATACCACTAAGTCTGTAGACGGCAATAACTCTCTAAGGTTTCGCAGGTTCAGGGTGAAGTTGCAGTCGGTAGATAGCAACATAACTTTCCGGTATCGGATAGACTACGGAAGGTGGGCTTCAAAACTATTAAACATGAGGGAAGGCCCCTTCGGCAAGGAAGCGATTGTAGCCCGCTCAATAGGGGCTAATATTATAGGGGACAGCGTTCAAATGCAGTTTGACCATAAAGGTAACTCCCCTTTCTATATCCAGGCTGTTACCCTGGAAGCTTATGTGAAAAGGTTGCGATAAATTATGAGTAGACTAAGGTATCCTAAAAACAAAAGAAGCGTAACCAGCTTTACCGTGCATGAAATACCTAACCTGGAGAAGAACCAGGCCCACAAGGTAGATGCTAACTTTAAGAACATTTACCGGGCCTTGAGGGAGATTGACGCAGGGGTAGGCGGCCCTGACGCTTATATAGCCGACGAGATAGTGGCCTTTGACGATACCGGAACGATAAGGCTTAAAAAAGAAGGGAATCACTCTGCTGCTATTCAAGAGGCTATTAATAAATCCGAAACAGGGTTAACCTTCCTTAAGTCAGGCGAATATAAAATAGACAGCCCCTTGGTGCTACCCCCTAACAGTGGTTTGTGGGGGGCGGGGGCTTCTACTGTTTTGAATGTATCTTGCGATGTAGGGATAACTAACCAGAAAAAAGAGGGTGGTTCGCATGGTGTTGAGGTAAGGGATATGGCTTTGAAGGGTAGTGGTGGAAAGGGAGTTCATTTAGAGGACACTCTTCACGAAGATGTAAACCTATCGGATGAAGCGTGGACAAGGCCGGACAACCAGAGCTCTGGCTATTTTTCCTATGCCAAGTGTAAAGACGGCAGAATAATAGCTCTTTACGGTGGTGGGAGCAGCCTAACGCAGGCTTACGCTTCTAACCTTGCTAGCTTTCTGGCGGGGGACGACACTCTAACCAACCAGCAATCAATATTCATAGGTTCTATTGAAATAAGAGGAACTGTGTTTAATGTGGGCGATGACTTGTTTCTTGCTAT
>PWHM01000033.1 GCA_003554915.1 Candidatus Nealsoniibacteriota bacterium | reverse complement strand
CTTGATAACCAAGGGATCGGGAAAAAGCTTCACCCATCACTTTTCCGAAAGTTACAGAGGAGAAGTGATTACGGCGATAGCCTTCGGACACTTTAATGGGGACAGAACGTCCCATTCGAAGGCTTACAAGCTTCCGTAGAAAGAAGGAGGAAAAACACAAATAGCCGACCACTGAAAAATTAGGTCGGCTTTTTTTATTCAAAATAAAGACAAAACGGAAGGAATGCTTTAACCGGCCCGCATTCAATCCAGATAGGAAGTGATCTTTTCTCGGGCCTTTTTAAAGTTTTCAACCCAAATTATTCTTTCGTCTTTTCTGAACCAATTCTTTTGCTTTTTTGAGAATTGCTTCGTATGGGTTTTTATTTCTTCTATCACTTGGCTCTTCTTTTTTTTACCTTTGAAAAATTCCTCCCACTCCTTGTATCCTATCGTTTCCCGGGGTACTTTTTCGTATTTTTTTAAAAGGGTTTCAGCTTCTTTTTCCAAGCCCTCGTCTATCATTTTATCCACTCTTTTTTCTATTTTTTCTTTCAACTTTTCTTCTTCTTTCTTGACTCCCAAAATCAGAATCGGATAGGGAAGGGGGTCTTTTTTCAGTTCCGGAACAGGCTTTCCGGTTTTTTTTATTATCTCCAAAGCTCTTATGAGTCTTCTTTTGTTTTGCTCGTCTATGTTTTTGGCTCTGCGGGGATCTTTTTCCTTCAATTCGTTAAAGAGTTTTTCAGCGGATTCTCTTTGCTTTCTTTTTCTATACTCCCAATCGGGAGCTACTTGCGGCAAAACAAGTCCGTCGACTACCGCTTTGATGTAGAAATAGCTTCCCCCACAAAGGATGGGAATGTTTTCCCTTTCTTGGATTTCCTTTATTTTTTTACGGGCTCTTTTTTTATATTCGGCAACCGTAAAGTCTTCATCAGGGGTTTTTATATCTATCAGGTGATGGGGAACCCCCTTCATTCGCTCTTTTTTGATTTTGTCGGTTCCTATGTTCATTTTTTTATAAACATGACGGGAGTCGGCGGAAATTATTTCTACGTTTCCAAGCCAAAGGGCGACTCTTATCGAAAGGTTGGTTTTTCCCGCTCCGGTTGAGCCGGTGATTACTATTAATTTTTTATCCATTTTTGATAAACTTACCTTTCAGACCGAATGAACTTGCTTTTATAACTTCCGCTCTGTAAAACTTTCCCTCTTTCAAATCACCTTCAACTTTGATGGTTTTATAGCCCTCCGTTTTCCCGGTAGTCGTCCCTTTTTCAGACTTATAAGCTAAAAAACTGATCCTTTTTCCTATTTTTCCCCGGTTGTTTTTCAGGGCCGTTTTTTTGAGCACCTCGGTCAACTCTTTCGCTCTTTTCTTTTTTTCTTTGTCGGTAACGCTATCTTTCAGTTGAGCCGCTTTCGTGTGTGGGCGCGGAGAGTAGCGGGCGATATAGGCCATATCGAATTTTATTTCTTCAAGCATCTTTTTAGTATTCAAAAATGCCTTTTTCGTTTCACCGGGAAAACCGACGATTATATCCGTAGACAAGGTGATGCCGGGAATTTCCTTTTTTATTTTTTTAATTGTTTTTTTGTATTTTTCGGTGTCGTAGGGACGATTCATTCTTTTTAAAATCTCGTCGTCGCCGGATTGGAGGGGTAGGTTCAAATAGTTAGTGACCTTTTCACAGCTTTTCATCTTTTCAATTAATTTGTCACTGAAATCTTTCGGATGGGAGCTGGTGAACCTAATCCAGAAATCACCCCGTATATTATTTACGCTTTCCAAAAGATCGGGAAAAGCGGATTTCCCGTTTTTGTTGTAGGAGTTCACGTTCTGACCCAGAAGCCAAATTTCTTTAAAACCCCTCTTAATCAACCCGGACACTTCTTCGATTATCTCCTTTTCCGGCCGGGATCTCTCTCTTCCCCTTACGTAAGGCACCGCACAATAACTGCAAAAATTGTCACAGCCGGTCATTATGGGAATGTAAGCGGTGGGTTTTTCCCGTTCGGCTTTAACTTGGAAATAGTCGCTTTCATCCGTTATTTTTTCAAGCTCAGCTACTTTTTTATGCCAGCGGGTTAAATTCTCAATATCCAAAATATAATCAAAACTCTTTTTTAGTTCGTTTCGGTCTTTTTCAAGTACACAGCCGGTAAGAATCAGTGTTTTTTCTTTTGAAAGCTGGTTTATTTTTCCCCTTATCCTATCAACTACGCGCCCCCTCACAGAGCAAGCGTTCATTATTAAAAAATCACACTTCTTTTCGGAAGCTTTTTTAAAACCGGATCTTTGAAGTAGGTGAGCGATCCTCCGGCTGTCATTTTCATTCATTTGACAACCGTAGGTGATAATATGATAAGTCATTCAATTAACTGCTTTTAATATATGTCTTCCCTTTTTTCTTTTAGAAAGCTCCTCCAGCCCTCTAAAAATCTGATAAAGGACATGAAAGGAAGATCTATCAAGGCGCTGAAAAATATTGAAATTATATTGTACCTTTTCCACTTGTTGGAAAGCCACTTTCCCAATCTTATTACCGGCAAGGCGAATATATCGAGGAGCACGTTAAATAAATTTTCCTTTTGCTCTATCATGTGTAGTTCTTTGGCTCTGTCTCTTATTTTGGTGCCGGCAAAAGATATCAGAGAAAGAAAGATTATGAATATCAGATAAGAGAGAGGGGGAAAGCTGGCCAAGCTCAATCCGTAGATTATTATCGCTATGCTGGCGGAAAGGCTTAAAAGCCAAATAATATTCATTATGAGATCTGAAAACAGACTTCTTTTTATGGGTTTTTTAATCTTCAAGATTTCTTTTTTCTTTTTTTCATAAACTATTTTCATGGTTTCCATAATGACCTTGTGAAGATTTTCTTTCGGCGGGGGAGTGATTGTTATGACGAAAGCGGCCATCAGGAGAGTGGGTATAAACACAGTCACCAAAACGGCTTGAATAGGATAGTCATAGTCCATAAAACTGGCCAAAGGTATCTCCAGAGCATAAAGGGCGGCTACATTGGTAATGAATATCGAGATGGTGGCGTAGGCGGCCGAACGGGAAAGGCGTGATTTCATGGTTTCTACCCGTTTTTTATAGGCTGATCTGATTTTATTTTCCAATGTCTCCGGCTTTGAGATTATTTCTCCCGGATTTTTCGGATTTTCTTGAATTACGTCTCCCAGAAGAAGATAAGGAGTGCTTTGTTTTTTACACAAGTGATAAAATTTGGTCTCCAATTTGTGGTCAAAGTAGTAGTCTATTTTTTCCCTCATTTTAAATATATTTTTGGTAACGGTCTTTAATTCTTTTTTCGGTAAGTCATTCCAATTGGAGTAATTATATTTAAGCAGATGATAGGTGATAATCGGCTCATCGAGATTGAAAAGCGCTCTTTGAACGGCGATGTAAAGTAAGGTATTTTTAGTTTTTTCATCAACATCTTCAAAATACCCCTTCTCAATTTCAACCCTCCCTTTCATTTGATTGAACATGTATTCAAGTAAGAACTTTTCCTTTTTTGAGGGGCTTAAAATTTCTTCTACCTCACAGGCGGCTATCGAGGTGAGCCATTGGTAGATATCCACCTTGTAATCATTCTTGTCTTTTTTGGGAAGATTGTTGAGAACATAGACGTACTTATCCAGTGATTTCTGGACGTTTTCTATCTTTGATTCCGGTATGGCGTCGTTCGGTAAGTGACCGGCTCTTATCAATTCCATAACCAAAGGCTCGGCGTTTACACTCACCTTTTCTTCTTTTAAAATATTGACCTTGGGAAGTGTTTTTCTCCGTAAGGTTCTCTCTATTGCCCCTCTTCTTAAGAGATGCTCTCCTTTCCAATCGATTATTCCTCTTATCCGGTCATAAAAAGAAGCCACTCTTTTTGCGATTTCGTCAACGTGAATTGTCGATTCATCACTTTCAGCTTTCTTTTTTTCATGATAAGCTGACCTGTTTTTCTCGATTAATTTTTGAGTTGAATCGGATAGTTTCGGCATTTTATTTTTTTGATTTCTTTTCTATATCCTCAATTAATTCTTCTACCGTTTTTTCTCCCTTCTTTTCACCTCTGAATCTTATATTTACGGTTTTTGAATCTTTCTCCCTGTCGCCGACAACCAATAGGTAAGGGATGCTTTGAATTTCTCCGTTCCTTATCGTTTTGGAAAGAGTTTCGTTTATTCCTTCGACACTCACCCTCACCCCTTTCTCTCTGAGTTTTTTTCTTACCGATTGGGCGTATTCCGTTTGCTTTTCCGAGATTGGAATTATCCAGGCTTGAACGGGAGAGAGCCAAACCGGAAAGACTCCTTCGGTGTGTTCAATGTAGACACCCAGAAACCTCTCGATCGATCCCAGAAGGGCCCTATGAACCATGAAGGGAGTCTCTTCTTCTCCTTTTTCATTTACATAGGTCATCTCAAAGCGGGAGGTGACGTTGAAGTCGACTTGAATGGTTGAAAGCTGCCACTTTCTACCCATCGCGTCGACTGCGTCTATGTCTATTTTCGGAGCATAAAAAGCGGCCTCTCCTTCATCTATTACGTAGTCGGTTTGACCGAAGGATTTCAAAGCTTTCTCCAGAGCTTTTTCCGCTTTTTCCCATTGTTCGTCCGTGCCGAAATAATCCTCTTTTTTCTTCTTGTCTCTTGTTGAAAGTTTGAATATTAAATCTTCCATTCCCAGTGTATCATAGATGTACTTGGTAATCTTCAAGGCACTGACAACCTCATCTTGAAGTTGATCCGGCCTGCATATTATATGAGCATCGTCTTGAGTGAAAGCTCGGGGCCTGGTCAGCCCGTGAAGCTCTCCCGATTTTTCGTATCTGTAAACGGTTCCCATTTCCGCCCATCTTTTGGGGAGCTCTCTGTAGCTCCTGGTTTTCGAGTTGTACATCTTAACGTGAAACGGGCAATTCATCGGTTTCAGTCTGTATTTTTTTTCGTCAACTTCCAAGGCCCCGTACATATCTTCGGCGTAATGCTTCAAGTGGCCTGATTTTTCCCACAAAGCTTCGTTGGCTATATGCGGAGTGGATACTATTTCGTAGTCGTGGGCCAAATAGGTATCCATGGCGAAGTCCATCAACAATTTTCTGAGTATTGCTCCTTTGGGCAAGTAGAGCGGCAATCCTTGTCCGACTTCCTCATCGAACATGAAGAGCTCTTGCTTTTTACCTATCTTTCTGTGATCTCTCTTTTTTGCCTCTTCTCTTTTTTCCAGATACTTTTCCAACTCTTTTTCGGTTTCGAAGGCCAGTCCGTAGATTCTCTGGAGCATATCTCTGTCTTCCGATCCCTTGAAATAGGCCCCGGAAGTTCTATCCAGTTTGAAGGCCTTTGGATTTAGATCTCCGGTTGATTTTACGTGCGGCCCCTCACAAAGGTCTGTAAAATCGCCCGTTTCGTATATCGAGATTTTCCCTTTCAAATCCTTTATCAACTCTAATTTGTACGGCTGATCTTTAAAAATTTCCCGGGCCTTTTTTTTACTTACCTTTTTCTTTTTGAATTCCAAGTCTTCTTTAATAATCTTTTTCATTTCTTTTTCGATCTTTTGGAAGTCTTTTTCACTTACGTCTATATCCTTGAAGTCATAGTAAAAGCCGTCTTCTATTGCCGGACCAATTGCGTATTCGGCTTTCGGGTTGAGCTCGAGTATCGCTTTGGCCAGGACATGGGCCAGGGAGTGTCTTTGTTTTTCCAGTGACTTTTTCATAATATGTACTTATTTTATCACATTAGTAATTAAAAAGAAAAAACCTCTTTTGAGAGGTTTCCAAACACTGCTACGAGAAACCTCTCTCATAAAGAGGTGGTCGTTGTCGTAGTAGTTGTAGTTATTAAGCTTTTCATTATGCTTATTCTACTAAAAAAAACTAAAAAGTCAAATTCAATTCACTCTTTTCACTTTTTCAGCGACTATTTTCGGATTTTGATCCCGGTGGCTCACTTTTCCATTTACAAATACGATATTTCCCTCTTCTAAGAGGCTTCTATATTTTCGAAAGGCGTCGGGAAAGATTATTATCTCCATATTGTCCGTTTTGTCTTTGAGAGTGGCGAACATCATCCGGTTACCGTTTTTGGTGGTAACCGTTTTCGTTTGGCTTATCATCCCGCCGACTCGTACCTTTTTCCCGGACATCTGTCGACTTATCTCTTTTATATCGGTTGCGTTTTTGAGCTTTTCTTCGTGCCTGTCAAGGGGGTGGCCGGTGATGTAGAGCCCTAAAAGCTCCTTTTCCCACTTTAATTTTTCTTCGTCCGTTGCCTCCGGTTTTTCTTCTAATTTTATTTCCGCGTTATAGGTTTCGTCGCTTTCGAAGAGTCCCGATTGCCCGTTTTTTTCCTTTTTTCTGATCTCTTTGCTGTAAGCTAATATTTTTTCCATATTCTTCAGGATTCGATTTCTCTCCATCATATTTTCAAAAGCTCCCGCTTTTGCCAAAGCTTCCAAAGATTTCTTATTTAAATGTCGAGAATGGACTCGGGATAAAAAGTCATCCAAAGACTTGTATTTTCCGTTTTCCTTTCTATTTTCGACGATTTCTTCCACCAGCTTGGTCCCCACGTTTTTTATAGCCGCCAATCCGAACCGGATCTGGTTTTTGTCGGGAACTACACTGAAGTAGGTAAAACTTTCATTTACGTCCGGCGGCAATACTTCAATGTCCATTCGTTTGCATTCTCCCATCAAAAAGCCCAGGCGGTCGATATTTTTCTGTTCGGTGGTAAGCAGGGAAGACATGAATTCTTCCGGATAGTGGGCTTTGAGGTAGGCGGTTTGATAAGCTATTTGAGCGTAAGCGGCGGCGTGACTTTTGTTGAAAGAATATTGAGCGAAAGGAGTTATCCAACTCCAGAGCTTTTCTCCCAATTCTTCGGAATAGCCGTTTTCCTGCAGACCGGTCAGGAATTTTTCCTTTTGGCTTTGGAGGAGCTTCTTAATCTTTTTACCGATCGCTTTTCTAAGTATATCCGCTTCGGCCATGCTGTACCCGGCCATTTCTTGGGCTATCCTCATGACCTGTTCTTGATAGACGCATACTCCGTAAGTGGGTTCCAAAATAGGCTTCAAGTCGGGATGGAGGTATTCAACCTCTTCTTTTCCGTGTTTTCTTTTGATGTAAGTGGGAATATGCTCCATCGGTCCCGGCCTGTAAAGGGCTATTATGGCGATTATGTCTTCCATATTGGTTGGCTTCAGTCGTTTTAAGTATTGTTGAAATCCGGAAGACTCCAGCTGAAAAACTCCGGTGGTGTTTCCGGCTTGAAAAAGATTAAATGTCTTCTCGTCATCCAGGGGCAGATTGTCGATATCTATATTCTTGTCGTGAATTACGTATATCTTTTTTAAAGTGTCTTCTATAATCGTTAAATTTTTAAGCCCCAAAATGTCCATTTTCAAAAGCCCCAAGTCTTCAATGGCGTGCATTTCGTATTGAGTGACTATGGCGTCGTCATCTTGACTGGGGTGTTGAAGAGGAACCCTGTTGGGGAGTGGCTCGTTACCGATTACCAGACCGCAGGCGTGGGTCGAGGCGTGGCGGACGACTCCCTCCAGTTTTTTAGCGGCGTCTATCAGCTTTTCCGCTTTGGGGTCGGTGTTATAGAGTTTTCTGAAATCTATATTGTTTTCCAGGGCCTCTTCCAAATCTTGACCCATCGGTATCATTTTGGCGACCCGGTCGCAGTAGCCGTATTCGTAGCCCATCGCTCTGCCGGTGTCTCTGATTGCCGCTCTGGCGGCCATTGTACCGAAAGTTATTATTTGGGCCACTTTGTCCTTACCGTATTTCTGAGCGATGTAATCGATAACTTCTCCTCTTCTTCTGTCGGTAAAATCAAGATCGATATCGGGCATGGAAACTTTCGCTCTTCCGGGGTTGAGGAATCTTTCGAAAATCAGATCGTATTTAAGCGGATCGACGTTGGTAATTCTCAGTAAATAGGAAACGAGTGATCCTCCGGCCGAACCCCGACCGGGGCCGACCACTATGTGGTTTTCTTTGGCCCAATTTACGAAATCCTGAACGATTAAGAAGTAAGAGGCGAACCCGGTGTCGTTTATTATTGCCAGTTCGTATTCCAATCTTTTTTTCGCCCCCTTGATTTTTTCCGAATCTTTGTATCTTTCCGATAGACCTTTTTTACATAAATCTCTCAGATGATCTTCGGCGGTTTTTCCGTTGGGAAGGGAGACCTCGGGAAGTCTGGTCTGAGAAAGGTCGAATTCAAAACTGCAAAGCTCTTTTATCTTTTGGGTGTTTTCGATGGCTTGAGGTACGTCTTCGAAAAGTTCGATCATCTCCTCGGGTGGTCGCATTGAGAAGTTGTCTTCAGTGAGGGAAAGCCGGTTGGGGTCGTTTATGTCCGAGCCGGTACTTACCGACATCAAGATATCTTGAAATTCGGCATCTTCCGGTTTCAAGTAATGAACGTCACAGGTAGCGACCAGGGGAATATTTAATTCCTTTGACCATTTTTTGAGCTGCTTATTGACTTTTTGCTGTCCTTCTATATTCGGATGGTGCTGAAGTTCGAAATAAAAAGATTCTTCGCCGAACATTTTTTTGTATTTCAAAGCCAGCTTTTTCGCTCTTTCGAGCTTATTGGATATTATGTATTGGGGAATTTTACCCTTTATGCAGGAAGTGAGAGCGATCAACCCTTCGGAGTGCTCTTTTAGCAACTTTTCATCTATTCTCGGTTTGTAATAAAAACCTTCCAAGTGAGCCTTGGTTATCATTTGAACCAAGTTGCGATACCCGACCTCGTTTTTAGCCAGAAGAACCAGGTGGTAGTTTTTATTGTCCACGTTCGGTCGTTTGTCCTCCATATTTTCGTAGGCGACGTAGACCTCGGCTCCTATTATCGGTTTCACGTCTCTCTTTTTCGCTTTTTTATAAAATTCCACGGCACCGTAAAGGGCACCGTGGTCGGTAATGGCTACCGAATCCATGTCGTGTCTTTTTACGTAATCCAAGAGTTCGTCTATTTTCGGGAGCCCGTCCAAAATGCTATAGTGAGTGTGGACGTGTAGGTGGGTAAAGTTCATCAGTTTGAGTTTTATAAAGCTTTTTCACTTTTAATAATATACAATATTCGATTAAAAATAAAGAGAATGAAATTCGGAAAGGGAAAAATAATAGGAGTCGACGAAGCCGGAAGGGGACCATTGGCGGGACCCGTTTTCGCCGCCGCCGCTTTTATCAAAGAGGAAACGGACTTCTTAAAAGAAGTGAAAGACAGCAAACTGATTGCCGAAAAGAAAAGGGAAAAGCTTTGTGATAAAATTATAAATTCGAAAGAAATATTTTTTTCCGTAGCTCAATCCGACCCGAAGCTGATTGATGAGATAAACGTTTTAGAGGCCACCAAGAGAGCCATGGAAGAGGCGATAGGTAATCTCGAGGTCGACAACCGTTTGGTTGTAATCGACGGTAATTTCGGCTTGGAAATAAAAGAAAAGCAGAAATCGATAATCAAAGCGGACAAAACCGTTTTGGAATGTTCCCTTGCTTCGATAATCGCCAAGGTTAGTAGGGACAGATTTATGAGAAAAATGGATAAAGAGTTTCCCGGATACGGATTTGCCCGACATAAAGGATATCCGACCAAGGGGCACAGAGAGGCGATTAAAAAGCTGGGCTCGTGCCCCATACATAGAAAATCCTTTAAGCTTATTTAGCCCCATTTCTACGCCCCAGGGGCGTAGAAATAGGGATGAATTTTACAAAAAATGCAGTATGTAATAGAGAGGTTAGATCTCTCTTTAACTTGGGAGAGGTCAGACCTCTCTCAAAATGAATTTAAATGAAGTATAACTCTTGCTCTATAGAGGTTTTTCTGTTACAATAAAACACGTTAAAAACAAAAACTATGGCTGTACCGAAAAAAAGATCAACAAAATCAAAGAGAAACAAGCGGAGGATGCATCATTATTTGAAAAATCCTCCTCTGACCGATTGCCAGACTTGTGGTGAGAAGGTTAGAAGGCATCACTTGTGCAAAAACTGCGGTTACTACAAGGGGCGGCAAGTGATAGACGTAATGGAAGAGCTTACCGAAAAGGAAGAAAAGAAAAAGAAAGAAGAGATCGAAAAGGGTAGATCGGACGGACCTTTAAATATGGAGAATTTGTCAAAATAATAAAGATATGTCTTCAAGACATTCGGCGAGGAAGGTTGTACTTCAAACACTTTACGAGTGGGATTTTTCCGGTAGGGAGGGTTATTGGCAAAAAATTCTAACAAAAAATTTTGAAGAGTTCGCTCCGGATTTGGATGAATATGAATTCGCCGAAGACTTGATCCGGGGTGTAATAGACAACTTAAAAGAAGTGAATAGCATTATAATTTCGGCCGCTCCGCAATGGCCCCTGGAGAAAACGACTCTGGTTGATAGAAACGTTTTGCGAATAGGTCTTTACGAACTTATCTATGGTGACGAAGAGGAGGTTCCTCCCAAAGTGGCCATAAATGAAGCTATCGAACTGGCCAAAGAGTTCGGGGGAGAAAGTTCCGGAAAGTTTGTAAACGGGGTGTTGGGAACAGTATACAAAGAGATGAAAAAGGAAGAAGAAAATAAATAAAATGAATAAAAGATTTGAAAAATTAGAAGAGAAGTTGGATTTGAATTTTAAAAACAAAAACTTGCTCGTTCAAGCCTTTTGTCATAGATCCTATATCAATGAAAATCCGGATTTCAACTTAGGACACAATGAAAGATTGGAATTCTTGGGTGATGCGGTTATGGAGCTGGTGGTTACCGAGTATTTATTTCAAAATTATCCGGAAAAGGCGGAAGGGGATCTTACCGACTGGAGAGCGGCGCTGGTTAACACCAAAATGCTTTCCGATGTAGCGAAGAGCATGGGGCTTTCCAAGCACCTGCTTCTTTCAAACGGTGAAAAGAAAGAAAGAGGAAAGGCAAAGCAATATATGCTCGCCGATACTTTTGAGGCCTTGATCGGGGCGATTTATGTTGACAGTGGATACGAAAAGGCGGAGGAATTTATAAAGAATAATCTCCTCGTTAAGCTCCCCGAAATAATATCCTTGGAGCTTTTCAAGGATCCCAAGTCAGAGCTTCAGGAGATCGCCCAAGAGGCGGAAGGAATTACTCCGACCTATAAAGTTATTGAGGAATCCGGGCCCGACCATGATAAAAATTTTCGAATGGGAGTTTTTCTGGAAGACAGAAAACTCGCCGAAGGAGAGGGGAGTTCAAAAAAGGAAGCTGAAGAAGAAGCCGCTCAGAAGGCGTTAGAAAAAAAGTTTAATTAATTCGGTACGTTAACAGTTATTAGATTAATAGTTAATTGGATAACGTACCGAAGATAAATAATTATGTTAAGAATAAGACTTTCAAGAGTAGGACGAAAAAATCAAACCTTTTTCAAGATTGTAGTTATGCCTAAAAGTGGACCTCCCAAGGGAGGCGATTTCAGAGATGAAATAGGAACTCACGATCCGGTAAATAAGGAAACGGTTATTGACAGTGAGAAAGCTCGTGGATGGTTGGCCAAAGGAGCTCAACCTTCGGACACGGTGTATAATCTTTTTGTTAAACACGGTGTAATAGCCGGAAGAAAAAGAGAGGTTCACGACAAAGATCCCGTTGAGCCGAAAGAAGAAAAACCCAAAAAGGATAAAAAGGAAGATACTGAGAAGGTAAAAGAAGAAGAGAAGAAGGAAGATACTGAGGAGGTAAAAGAAGAAGACCCCGAAGGAGAGCAAGCTCCCGTCGGGGCAGGTGAAGAGAAGAAGGGCTTAGAGGACCTTGATCTTACAACCCGCATAATTAACGCTTTGGAAGATGAAGGAATAGATACGGTGGAAAAGCTAAAAAGTAAATCGGAGAAAGATCTTTCCGAAATCAAGGGATTGGGCAAAAAATCAATCGAAAAGATTCAGAAAGAGATTAAATAAAAGATAAAACACAAAAACCTCTTTTACCGGAGGTTTTTGAATTGCCTTGACATCATCGTGAAAGCATATAAAATTATAGTAGTAGCTTTTTATTGACTCTTCTTTCCGAAGAGTCCCGAAAAAGGTCGAGCTACGATTGAATGAATTTAAATGATTTATAACTATGGCTAAGGATTTTGAACCAGCGAGCGATAAAGATTTTCTCGAATTCATCGTCAAGAACATAGTGGATTATCCCGACGAAGTAGAGATAGAAAGAAAAGTCGACGAAATGGGAGTTCTTCTTTCCCTACATGTACACTCCGACGACATGGGGCAAGTAATCGGGAAACAAGGTTCTACCGCCAGAGCTATCAGAAGCTTGGTGAGAATCATCGGTCTCAAGAACAAAGCGAGAGTGAACTTGAAGATCGTTGAACCTGATGAAAGATCGGGCGGAAGCAAGAAAAAGAAGGAAGAGAAGAAGGAAAAGAAGAACGACAAGGAAGGTCTCGAAGACATCAAAATTTAGTTTGAAGTCATTTTGCAGACTTTTGAAAGCGATGCCGTTTTGGCATCGCTTTTTGTATTAAAGCTTCACTTTTCATCCAAAAACCGTTAGAATAAGATAATTGCGCATGAATTTATTATCAATTTTTAGTATGGATTATATTAATTATTGCTTGTTATGAAATTTGACATAATAACAATTTTCCCGGAAATATTCGACTCCTATTTTTCCGAAAGTTTGATCAAGAAAGCCGAGGACAAGGGTCTTATTGAAATAAACATTCATGATTTGAGAGATTACTCAATTGAAAAATGGGGGGACGTAGACGGGAAACCTTACGGCGGAGGCAGGGGGATGGTAATGAAGGTTGGTCCCATATACAGGGCGGTGAAGGAAATAAAAAATGAAAAAAAATGTAAAACCGTTCTTTTTACTCCCCGGGGTGAAAAATACAATCAGAAAAAAGCTACTGAGTATTCCGATCTGGATCAAATAATTATGATCTGCGGCCGTTACGAAGGTGTCGATGAGAGAGTTAAGACCCAGATTGCCGATCAGTCTATTTCAATAGGTGACTATGTCCTTATCGGTGGAGAGATTCCGGCCATGGTCGTCGTTGAATCGGTCTCCCGACTTGTGCCCGGAGTAGTGGGGATTGACAATGAAGGTTTTTTGGAGGAAAGGGTTATTGGAGACGGAATGATCGAATACCCTCAATACGGCAGGCCGGAAATATTTAAAACGGACGAAGGGGAAAAATGGGAAACTCCCGAAGTTTTGCTTTCCGGTCATCATAAAAAAATTAAGGAGTGGAGAAAAGAGCACGGGGAAATAATAAATTAGCTTTCGATATGGAGAATTTCTATAGCAAAAAACAAGAAGAAGTTTTTAAAGATTTAAATACTCAAGAAAAAGGACTTACTGACAAAGAAGCCGAAACAAGGCTGGAAAAGTACGGAGAAAACGAAATAAAGGACGAGGGCAGCGTGCACCCTCTTTTAATTTTTTTCAGTCAATTCAACAATACCTTAATTTACATACTGATAGCCGCGGCTTTGATATCCGGATTTTTTGATAAGTGGATTGACGTTTATGTCATTTTGGCGGTCATCCTGCTTAACGCGGTTATGGGCTTCGTTCAAGAATATAAAGCGGAAAAGGCAATAGAGTCTTTAAAAGACATGATCGTGCCCACTGCTCGAGTTTATCGCCGGGGAGAACTTAGAGAAGTATCCGCAAAAACCCTGGTGCCCGGGGATATCGTAACTCTGAAAGAAGGGGATAGAATTCCGGCCGATATCAGGTTTTTTAAAACCAAGGATTTGAGAACCATGGAGGCTTCACTTACCGGTGAATCCACTCCGGTCAGCAAAAAAACGGTCGTAATGACCGAAGGAACGGGGCTCGCCGACAGGAAAAATATGGGCTATATGGGGACTTTCGTCGCCGGAGGCAAGGGAAAGGGAGTGGTGGTGGCTACCGGAGACGAGACGGCCTTCGGAAAAATTGCCGAGGATATATCCGGAATTGAAAAACAGGCTGATCATTTTCAGGAAAAGACGGCCGTCTTGGCCAAACAGATGGGAATTTTTGCGGTTTTCGGTTCTTTGATCATATTTTCTTTGGCTCTTTTCAGAAATCGAATCGGCCTCGAGGCTATTTTTAGCCTTTCTGCTGAATTCCAAGAAGTGTTTCTTTTCGCTATTGCCGCTTTGGTTTCCGGTATTCCGGAAGGGTTGCCGGCTATCTTGGTCATAGTTTTAGCCATAGGAGCAAACCGAATGGCCAACAAAAACGCGATAATAAGAAAGCTTCCCGCCACCGAAACTCTGGGAGTGACGACGGATATCATTACTGACAAAACCGGGACTTTAACCCAAAACACGATGACAGTTCGAGAAGTCATCTTACCCGAAGAAGAGACCGTCAGGGTAACCGGAGAAGGATGGAATCCGAAAGGTGAATTTTATCAGGGTGAAAAAGATGTTTTGCCGCTGGAAAGAGACAACTTCGCTAAGCTGCTTCATATAAGCGCCATATGCAATAACGCCGAGATAAGCCACGACCGGGAAGAAAAAACTAAAGTCATAGGTGACCCCACGGAAGCTTCTTTGGTTGTTTTGGCAAAAAAAGCGGGGCTTGAGAATCACGTTATAAACTCGATAGAAGAAAAGATTGACGATCATCCCTTCAATGCGAAGCTCAAGTACAGAGCTTCACTTTCCGTATTGCATGAAAAAGATGATAGAAAGCAAATTTATGTCGTTGGTGCTCCCGAGGCGGTAATAGAAAGATCCGAATATGTCTTGACGGCAGAAGGAAAAAAGAAACTTACCGACGAAAGAAAAAAAGAGCTGATTAAGAGAATCGATTCGATGACGGACAGAGCGATGAGAACCTTGGGACTGGCCTATAAAACGGCCGATCCGGCAAAAAAAGAAGTTGTTGATCACGATGCTCATGAACTTGTTTTATCCGGAATCGTGGGAATGATCGATCCTCCCAGGCCGGAGGTGAAAGAGGCGATTGAGAAGACAAAAAAAGCGGGGATAAGAGTTATTATGGCCACCGGTGATCACAAGGGAACCGCCAGGGCGATAGCTCGGGAGATCGGACTGATTGAAGAAGACGACGAAGCTTTGAGTCAAAGTGACTTGGAAGAGCTCAGCGAAAAGGAATTTGAAAAAGCTATAAAAGAGGTTTCCGTCTTCGCCCGTCTTACGCCCCGAATGAAATTGAAGATAGCCAAAACTCTTCAAGGCATTGACAGTAGAGTGGTGGCGATGACCGGGGACGGAGTAAACGACGCTCCGGCTCTCAAGAAGGCGGACATCGGTATCTCGATGGGGGTGGAAGGAACCGATGTGGCCAAAGAGGCCTCGAGCATAGTTCTTGCCGATGATAATTTTGCCTCCATAGTTAATGCAATTGAAGAGGGAAGGATAGTTTTTCAAAACACCAGGCAGTCAAGCACGTTTCTGATTACGACTAATTTTGCCGAGCACATCACTTTAGCCAGCTCCTTGATCTTCGTCGGGCCGGTTTTACCGCTATTGCCGACCCAGATCTTATGGCTCAATTTGGTTACCGACGGGGTAGCGGGAGCTCCGCTTGCCGCCGAACCGGGCCACGATGAAATACTCGAAGAAAAACCGAAAAACAAAGATGAAAACATATTGAATTTAAGCATTTTACCGATGCTTATCTCAATGGCGATCGTTATGACCGTGGTTACTCTTTTGGCCTTCGCTTACTTTAAGGAATACAGCATAGAAAAAGCCAGGACAGCCGCTTTTACGGTGATGGGAATAACCCAGCTTTTTAACGCTCTGAATATGAGATCAATGAAAAAATCGGTTTTTTCTATCGGTTTTTTGAAAAACAAGTATTTGTCAATTGCCGTTTTGGTAGGGCTCGTTCTTCAGATTGCGGTTATAAACATCCCTTTCTTTCAAAACGTTTTCGGGTTTGAATCCATAGGCTGGGAGTATATTTTGGTTCTTATAGCCGGCTCGTCTTTCGTACTATGGTTCGGGGAGGTCTACAAGAAGATTAGGTATAAAGCTTCTTAATTTCAGCTTCTTGACTTGTCAGCTTTAAGCTGTAAAATTGTATAAAGGTTGTAATATAAGTTTATTAATTAAAAAAGGTTATGAAAAAAATAATAATCACAACGCTTCTACTTTCTCTTTTAGTTGTAGGTACTGCTCATGGACAAGGGCAAGAAAACTTTGAAGACACTATGAATCGAATTGAAGAGTCTACAGCTGAGATTCAAGAAGAGGTAGAGGACAGAATTGGAGAAAACTTTGGTCAAAAGGTAAGAAAGAGGAGACAAGAAGCTAAGCAAGAAGGAGAAGAATTTGGAAAAGAAGTTAGTGAAATGGCTCGGGAAAGAGCGGAAGAATTGAGAGAGCAAAAAAGGGAGAGAGTAGAAGAAGCTAAAGAGCGATTCAATCAGGTAGCCGAACAGGCGCCCGAAAATGTTAGAAGATTCAGCGGACTGCCCGAGGGATTGGATCAAGCCAACGAACAAATTACCGCCCGTTACGAGGATTTTTTGGAAGAAGTAGAAGGTCTGATAACGGAATTGGAAGAGATGGATTTGGAAGAAGAAGGAAAAGAGAAGTTTGAAGAGATTAAGGAAGAGGCGGATGATCTTTGGGAGTCCCTTCCCGAAAGAATGGCAAAAAGTTATTTTGAAGAACTGGAGGAAGTTGAAGATCCGGAAGACTTACGCCCCGGGTTTTTACGAGTTTTGAGAAGCTTTAGAGATGATCACGTAGATTTCATGCAAAGAGTCAATCAACTGCGCCGGGAAGCGAGAGTTTTAGCCGGGCATGAAGAAGAAAGCGATGAGGAAAATGAAGAAGACGAGAATGGTTAAAATGATAATGATAACGATAGTGAATGATAGGTGAGCTAAATATTAGATAGAAAGAGGCGTCGGTTAAGACGCCTCTTTTCTATATTTTTTAGTTATTATTTATTTTTTAAAATCCGGTGAGACAATACAATTGCCAGTTCGTCAGGATGGATTTAAGGGATTGAATCAGAGTACTTTTTTCATTTCTTCAACGGTTTCTTGTGGTGTGTAATTTGCTTTTATAAGACAAGCTTCAACAGAAAGATCTTCATATTCTTTTTTTACGATTTCTTCAGAGTTAGAAATTACTATGACCTTGGTTTCCTTGTTTTTTCCGGACTCTCTCATCTTTTTTAAAACTTCCCAGCCGTCTATTTTTGGCAAGATTATGTCCAACAAAATAAGATCGAAATGCTCTTCATCCAAAAGGTCAAGAGCTTGCCGTCCATCGGTCGCGGAGAAAACCTCGTACCCTTCGGATTCCAGCTTAGTGGTGTAGATGTCAATTAAGAATCGATCGTCTTCAACTAAAAGTATTTTTTTCATTTTTTTATGATTTGGTCAATTATAACATTTTTGCTTGAAAAAGCAATAACTTGAATTTGCTTTTTGCTCGTCTCCGTTTATAATTAATAAATAAAAGAAAAGATGAAAATAAAAACAGAAAAACTGAAGAATTATTTAGTTGATATAAACATAATCACCGAGAGTTATTTTGAGGAATTGAAAGCGAGAACCGGAGACGGAGAAAGTGTCGAGGACGTTTTAATTGCCGAAGGGATTATTACCGAGGAAAATATCGCCAGTATAAAGGCTAATATATTGGGAATCCCCTTTATTGATTTGGATAGAAAAAAAATTGATAAAGAGTGCTTAAAAATTATTCCCGAGTCGATGGTAAGCAGTCAAAATGTTGTCGTTTTCCGCAAGAAAAACGGTCATTTGGAGGTTGCTATGACTGATCCCGATGACCTGGAGACGATAGATTTTATCAGGAAAAAAACGGGAATGGAAATTTTGAGAAGATTAACTACGAAATCCGGAATTCGAAGTTGTTTGAGACAATACCAAGAAAGTTTGGACTCCGAATTCGAATCGATAGTGGAAAGCGAACCCATGGAAACAAAAGACCCGGAAAAGGCAGCGGAGGAAATGCCCGTAGTAAGGGTGGTTGACACACTTATTAAACACGCCGCTATTCAGGAAGCCTCCGATATTCATATAGAACCGCAAGAAGAAGAAGTGGTAGTAAGATATAGAATAGACGGAGTTTTACAAGAAGCTAAACGTTTGCCCATAGATTTGGCGGTAGGAATGGTTGCTCGTATAAAGATTTTAGCTGATTTGAAGCTGGATGAGCACAGACAGGCTCAAGACGGACGATTTAAATTTGAAACCAAAAATTCTGAATATTCGGTTAGGGTTTCCACTCTTCCGACATCGAACGGAGAAAAGGTAGCTATGCGACTTTTGAGCCAGAATGAAAGTGATTTGGATCTGGATAAATTGGGAGTTCGTAATCAAACTCTGGAAAAATTAAAAAGGAGCATAAAAAAGACCAACGGAATTATTTTGGTTACCGGACCTACCGGATCGGGTAAAACCAGTACTCTTTATTCCATGATTGAAGCTTTAAATACCCCGGAAGTTAACATATCCACTATAGAGGACCCCATCGAGTATCAGATATCGGGAATAAATCAAACACAAGTTAAGCCACAAGCCGGCTTTACTTTTTCTTCGGGCCTGAGAGCTTTGGTACGACAGGATCCGGACGTAATAATGGTTGGCGAAATAAGAGATACTGAAACCGCTAAATTAGCCATTAATGCCGCTTTAACGGGACATTTGGTGCTGTCCACCCTTCACACTACCAGTTCCGCAGGGACGATCGCTCGACTTATTGATATGGGCGTGGAGCCATTTCTGGTATCCTCCACTTTGGATTTTGCCATTGCCCAAAGATTGGTCAGAAGAATTCAAGAAAGAAGTGAAAGGCATAAGTTGAGTGATTCGGAAATTGAAGATTTAGGAAAACACTGCGATCTGGATAGAGTAGTAAAACTATTTCGGGAAGAGGGAGTTATAAACGAAGAAGAAACTTTAAAAGATGTTAATTTTTACAGACCCAGGAGAAGAGAGAAGTCAACTGAAGTCTACAAGGGAAGAATCGGTATTTTTGAAGTCTTGGAGGTTAGCGACAAAATTAAAGAACTTATTTCGAATCGAGCCGATACACATAAAATAAAACAGCAGGCTAAAAAAGAAGGCATGACCACTCTGGTCGAAGAAGGTCTCTTAAAAGCCGCTCAGGGAATTACCTCTATTGAAGAAGTTTTACGGGTTATAAGTGAGTAATATGAAATATAAATACAACGCAATAAGCGAAAGCGGAAAAAAAGTTGTCGGGTCTTTGGTAGCTGAAGATAAAAAAGAGCTTGAGGCAAAACTTAAAAAAAGAGGACTCGTGCTTCTCTCCGCCGAGCCCAAACGAGGGCTTAAAAAATTATTCAGCTTCGGAAACGTTTCTTTGAAAGAAAAAATCTTTTTTACCAGAAATCTACAAGTTATGACCGTTTCCGGCCTTTCTCTTACCCGGTCTTTAGAATATTTATCTTCCAGAGTAAGTGACAAAAATTTCGGTGAGGCTATTGCCGAGATTGAAAAAAGGGTAAGCTCCGGGAAGAAATTCTCCGAAAGCTTATTGAAATACCCGGAAATGTTTTCGAATTTTTTCTATAACATGATTAAGTCCGGGGAAGAAACCGGAAAAATGGCTGAAGTTTTGGGAATTTTGACCCATCAAATGGAAAAGACTTACCAGATGAAGTCCAAAATAATCAGTGCCTTGATTTATCCCGCTGTGATTGTTTTTGTTATGCTTTGTATGTTTGCGACCATGCTTGTGGTGGTCGTACCCCGGATGAGTGAGGTGTTTGATAATATTGGAACGGAATTACCGGTTTCCACCAGAATAGTTATGGGAACGGGCCGATTTCTTTCTGAAAACGGCATTATCTTACTTCTATTTTTCATTATAATATTCGCCTTTTTCTCAATTTTTATAAAAACGGGGCTGGGGAATAAACTCGTAAGTTTCTTGTCTTTGAAAATACCAATCGTAACGAAAATTACCAAAAATAAAAACTCAGCCCACATCGGGCGAACTCTGAGCTCCCTGCTTAAATCGGGTGTTTCAATAAACAGAGCTCTCGGTATCGTTGCCGATACGACGCAAAACTATTATCTGGAAAAAGCGGTTTTAGATTCATCTCGAGAGATTAAGAAAGGAAGAAATCTCTCCGAAGCCTTCAAAAAAAACGGAGAATTATTTTCCCCACTTTTCATACAAATGGTGGAAGTGGGAGAGGAGACGGGGGCGACTTCTGGTACATTGCTTGAAGCTGCTGATTTTTTGGAAGAAGAAGTTACGAGATCAACCATGAATTTGACTTCTATTATCGAACCGGCCTTAATGATAGTTATAGGTATATTCGTGGGTTTTTTCGCCTTTTCAATGCTTCAGCCGATGTACTCGATAATAGAAGTGCTATAACAATTCATGAAAGGTTTTACTTTAATTGAAACAGTATTGGTTCTTCTTATTCTGGCACTGATGATGAGCCTGGTTGCCCCACGGGTTTTGTCATTTCAACGAAGTGGTTCGTTAAGAAATGCGGCGGAAGAGGTGGTCGATATCTTAAGACTATCTCAAAGCAGATCCTACTCATCTTTTCGTAGCTCCGTTTGGAGTGTTAGTTTTGAATCCGATCAATTTATCCTTTTCAAAGGGACCGATTTTGAAGAACGTACCGAGGATTATGATCATATTTATAAATTACCGGGTTCTGTTGAATTCGGTGAGACAACTCTGCCGAACGGGATCGTTTCTTTTGAAAAACTCGACGGAAAAACTGATTCCACCGGCTTTATCGAATTGAAAGAAGCGGATGGAGGAAATGTAAAAAGCGTCTGTGTAACTGAATATATAATTAAATTATGTGATAATGTTGACTAATAAGAAAGAAAACGGTTTCTCTTTGGTTGAGGTTTTAGTTTCGCTTGCAATAATTATTGTAATTCTTATTAATGTCAGTCAATTAACCGGCTCGACTTGGCGAACATTCAGATCGGCTCAGAAAATGACGGAAGCCAACAGGTTGGCGGCGGGAGGGATTGAAAAGGTCAGATTTTTCAGATCCGTGACCGATTGGGATGATGGCGGTTTGGGTTCTTTGGAAAAAGAGACATCTTACAGAATAACTCAGGAAGGTGAAAAGTTAACAATTGAAAAGGGAGCCAAGGTGGTCGAAGAGTACGAGAAAGAGATAATTTTCAAAGCGGTAAAAAGAGATGACGACGGAAAAGTGGATCCGAGCGGAGAAATCGACCCCGATACGGTTAAAGTTGTGGCTAAGATTTTTTGGGAAAATGATGATTTGGAGCTGATTACTTATTTAACAAATTGGCAATGAAAAATAAAGGTTTTACATTGATCGAGGCATTAATTTACATAGGAGTGGTGTCCGTTATCTTCTTCTCGGTTTCTTCGTTCGTTGTCTGGTTTATGGACTTTAACGGCTATTTGAAAGCTTCCAGGGAAGTGCTTTATTCCGGAGAAAGGATTATGTCTCTTATGGATTATCACATAAGTGAGGCGGAGGGTGTCAACTATACCGACAGTAGCTTTGATGAAGATCCGGGAAAACTATTTTTAACCAAAGAAGGTGATTCGGTATCTTTTTATGTTTGTAGTTCGGATCTGTGCATGAAAAAAGAAGATAAAGAACATATTTTAACATCAAAGGAGGTCGATGTGACTCAATTGATATTTAAAAAAGTGGAGGCCGATAATTCACTTCTGATTGAGATTGATTTGGGCGTAGAATACAATGATCCGGAGGAGCGATACAGTGGTTCGATAAACTTGAATTCCGGCATAACACCACGAATTTTTTATGAAGATTAATTATACTGAAAAAGGATTCGCCTCGATTTTAGTGGCTATTTTGCTTACCGTTCTCTTTATTATTACCGCAATTAATATTTTTATCTTGAATTTCTCGAGATGGATGACACTGGAAGATGTTTTGTACTCGAAACAGAGTTACTATTTGGCTGAGGCGGGCATTGAAGATGCCTTGCTTAGAATAGTTGATGAACCTTCTTTGAGCTCATATGAGATGTACACTGAATTAGGAAAGGTGGAAGTTGATGTTTCGGACGACTTCGGTGGCTCCAGGACGATTATTTCTTCCGGAGACTTTGTTGATAGGGTTGTTAAGATTGAAACGGTTTACGAAATCAGTTCGGATTTCACATCTTTTTATTATGGAGCTCAGGTGGGAGAGGGGGGCGTAAAAATGAAAGACAATAGCATAATTTACGGAAACGTGTTATCCAACGGTGATATTTTGAATCTTGAAGATACGCCGAAGATAACCGATAATGTGGTAATTACAGGAGAAGAGAACAAGCTATCGGGCATGGAAGTCGGAGGAGAGGTCTACGTGGATATTTGTGAAGATTCCGATGTTGGAGAAACGTTACATTATCAAGAAAATAATAACTGCACAGCATCTTCTTATGAGCAGTTGGAAGAGCTTCCGGAACCGAGGGAGTTGCCGATTTCGGAAGAAATGATAGAAAATTGGAAGAAAGAGGTTGTGGATTATGGAGAAGTACATGAAGGTGATTATATTATAGACGGGGAAAGCCGGTACTTGGGTCCCATAAAAATTGAGGGTGATTTGGAAATAACCAGAAATAGTGATGTTTTTATAACCGGGACTATTTGGGTTACCGGTAGCATCGATATAAGCGACGGAACAGTTAAACTTGATGAAAGTACGTACGGATCACAAAGTGGATTAATAATTGCCGATGGGCAAATAGCTGTAAGAGGGAATCCGAAGGTAACC
Source organism: Candidatus Nealsoniibacteriota bacterium (assembly GCA_003554915.1). Classification (GTDB taxonomy): domain Bacteria; phylum Patescibacteriota; class Minisyncoccia; order Minisyncoccales; family PWPS01; genus PWPS01. Next base: position 1,076 of record PWHM01000033.1, on the reverse strand, counting down.
GGATCCGATAGGGAGGGAAGTTATTTGGCTTTGATTTCAACTCTTGAGGCCAATGGCGGTGAAGATTACGCAATAGATCTAAGAAATCAACCCGAATTGGATATACTTTATGCTTCAAGAGGAAGGATACTTATTGCGAACAATGTTGCCCTGAGAAGTGTTTCCGGCTGGGGTTTGGAAATTAGAAATCACGCCAACGTAACGTATGAGACCGGAATGGAAAGCACTTATTTCACTTCGGGTCCGGGAGGTTCTTGGAATGTTCTTAGCTGGAGACGGATTAGATAGAAGTAAATATATTTTTATGTTATCTTTATATAAGAGAACATAAGATAAGATGATAAATCACTTAACCTTAAAACCACCGGCATTCGGTTTAAGCATATCCGCAACGTCTTTGAGTTTGGCGAAAGTGGATAAAAAAGAAAACGAGTTTTTGCTTTCCATTGTGAGCCGATCTCAAGTGAATTCGGAAATCATGGGCAAGGGGAGAGTTCAGGACCCGAAAGCTTTCGCTAAAGAAATAAGAAAATTAATCCGTGGGACGAGACTGAAGACCAACCATGTTAATATTTCTTTGCCCGAGGAGAGGTTTTTCATAAAAGTGGTAGAGCTTAACAATATGAGTAAGAGTGACGTGGGGAATGCTATTTCCAATGAACTGGAAAATCATATTCCATTTTTTTCCGAAGAGGTTTATTTTGACTTTGAAATAATCGGATTTTCTGAACGTAAAAATGGTATTAAAGTGCTTATTGCCGCTATTCCGAAAAACGTAGTTGATTCTTATCTGGATCCGATAAAAAATGCTGACCTTAAACCGCGATCCATCGAATCCGAGCTTCATTCTCTTTCAAGAATTGTATTAGAAGGTGATAGTGGATTAGGTGTTTTGATTAACGTCAATAAAAACGGAACAAGCTTTAACCTTTTCTTCCAAGGTAAGATTTGCTCTTCTCTTTATTCTGAGAAAATGAATGTTAACACTCTCAGTAAAGTTGATTTGTCGGAAAAAGCAATTATTGATGAAGTAAAAAAATACTTTAATTTTTATAAAGATTTTTCTAATAAAAATG
>PWHM01000124.1 GCA_003554915.1 Candidatus Nealsoniibacteriota bacterium | reverse complement strand
TGAGTTGACGCTATATATTTTTTCAACGGAAAATTGGGGGAGATCAAATGAGGAGGTGAATTATTTGATGGATATGTTTTCCGAATTGAGTTCCGAGGAAAGCATTAAAGATTTTCGTGATAAAAAAGTCAGAATTCGGATTGCCGGAAGAAAAGATGAAAAGGTATCTGAAGATCTCAGGAGAAGTTTTGAAAAAATCGAGTCCGCAACCGAAGAGTTTTCCGATTTGACCATTAATTTGGCTTTTAATTACGGAGGTAGAAGTGAAATAGTTGCCGCTGCTAAAAAAGTAACGGAAAAAGGGGAGCGACTCACCGAAGAAAGCCTTAAGAAAAATCTCCATATCGAAAATTATCCGGATTTAATAATAAGAACGGGTAAGGAAAAAAGACTTTCCAACTTTCTTTTGTGGCAAGCGGCGTATTCGGAGCTTTATTTTTCCGATACACTGTGGCCCGATTTTTCAAAAGAAGAATTTGAAAAAATTATCGATGACTATGAATCTCGTGAACGAAGATTCGGGAAATAAAATCAACTGAATGATTTGTAATCAATTTATTTATTTAAATAATTAACACCTATAACATTTTTTATTTTTTTAAAAAAATATTCATAGCAGTAGTGGTAATTATTTTTATAGGATTTGTAGCCATCCTTTTTTTGGATTTTTATTTTTTGGATTTTGAACCGGTTGAATTTAAGGAAATTAATATTGAAATTCCTAAATTTGAAAGACCGAAAGAAGAGCTAACCGAACCAGTAGATATAAAAGAGGATGTAGACGGACCGGAAAAAACTCCGATTGTAAAAGAGCATGGAGAAAGAGGAATTATTACAAGGCAAGGAATTATACAACACACTAATAAACAGCGAGAGGATTACGGCTTACCATCTTTAGAAGAAAATGAAAAATTAAATCAAGCCGCCATGGAAAAAGCACGGGACATGTTTGAAAATCAATATTTCGCACATCAATCGCCGGATGGAAAAGGGGCTGAGGATTTAGTGGGCGAAGCCGGCTATGAATATATTTTAGTGGGAGAAAATTTGGCTATGGGTTTATTCGAAAATAATGAAGATCTTGTCGAGGGCTGGATGAACAGCCCGGATCATAGAAAAAGCATTCTTACGGAAGGCTATCAGGAAATTGGTATTGGAGTGGGTAAGGACGATTATGAAGGAAATGAAATCTGGATGGCGGTTCAAATTTTCGGGACACCAATTACGGCTTGTCCCGAAATCGATAGTCAACTTTTAGCTCGTATCGAAGAAAAGCACTCACAGCTTGATGAGCTGAAAGAAGAGATTGAATATTATGAAGAGCTGATTTCGGAGATGAGCCGAAGAGATGATGATTATAATGAAAAGATTGAAGAGTATAATCAATTGGTTGAAGAGTATAACGCCATTGCCGAAAACCTGAAGGCTTTGGTTGAAGATTACAATGCTCAAGTGGAAGAAAAAAATAAATGTTTGGAAACATATGAATTATGAATATTGATGAAAAACACATTAAAACGTGTATTGAACTTTCCCGCAAAGCAGTAAAGAAGGGAGATAACCCTTTCGGAGCCGTTATTGCCGAGGGTAAAAACGTTTTGGTTAAAACCAGAAACAGAATTAAAGAAAATGACGTCACCAATCATGCCGAAATAATGGCAATGAGAAAAGCGCAAAAGATAAAAAAGACTGATGACTTTTCCGGTTTCACAATCTATTCCAACTGTGAGCCGTGTCCAATGTGTTCTTTTATGATCCGGGAACTGAAATTCGGAAGAGTGGTTTTTTCTCTTGATTCTCCTTATATGGGCGGCTATAACAAATGGAATATATTGAAGGATGAAGATCTTTTGAAATTCACCCCCATATTCGCTAAACCACCGGAGGTAATATCCGGGATTTTAAAAGAGGAGGCAAGAAAGGTTTTTAAGAAAGCCGGCTGGACAATGGCGCCTTGATTGCTCTCAAGATTATTTATGGTATAATATTAATAATATGATCGCACATAAAAAATAAATTTGTTTAATTTGTGGGTGTTTCCCGCTTTTTTAGACCAAAGTATATGGCTACTATAGGTTCGTTCATAATAATATTTTTAATTACTTTTTTGGTCTTTTTATTGTACCGAAATATATTTGAGAACATCTCTTTGGAGTTTATAATTTTTTTAACTTTCCTTTCGGTTACAGTAATGGGACTTTTTCTTTTTAATATGGGAGTTGAATTACTTCCTAATGACTTAGCCTTCTTTTCCGTCTCTTTATTTTTTATTTATCTTATTTTTTGGCTGGGAGGTAAAATTGTTCGAAAAAAAGAGTCAACTAAAATCAGTTGGCTGGATGGACTCGTGGACAACATTTATAAAAACAGAGAAGAGATTTTTAAAAAAATAGATGAAGAAGAAAATTTAGAAGGATATTTTTATCTCAAGGTGGAATATGAAAAGGGGAACGTAAAGAGTGAAAAGTTTCAGAAGGAATATAGAAAATTCTACAGCATGCAGCTCTTCGGCTTTACTCGGGAGTTTTATAATAAATACTTCCAATTTTTAGAGGAGGCGGAAACCGATTTGAGAAAAATATTAAAGGAGCTTTCCGAAATAAAAAATAAAAACGGTAAAAAATCGGTCCAATTGGCTTTCGCTACCAAAATAATTCATTTTGTTGACAACGATCTACCGCTATACAACTCAATGGTTGGACGTGTTTTTAATCTAACGCTTGCCAAGGGAACCATAGAAGAAAAAATTGATTCCTCAATGGAGATCTATGAAAAGTTGAAGAGTTATCATCGCGCACTTTCCAATCGGGAAAAGATAAAAGAAACCATGACTGAGTTCAGAGAAAAATCAAGCCTGCAAAAAGGAATTCTGTCCGACAGAAAACTCCTCGACTTTTTAATCAAAGGCAGTCAAAATTTATAAGGTAGATAGACTGATATTAAAATTTAAGCCGGCTCTTTGAGAGCCGGCTTTTTTTCTTAGAACTCCAATCCGTAAATGCTTCTCCTTATCTCATTATAAGCTCTGACGTATCTCGCTCTGTGATTGTTGACCTTATGTGGAACCCATATGAAAGCGATTCCGTCTTCTGAAAGCCCCACCAATCCTTCGGCGAACTTTTCTTCGTTCATAAGAAAAGCTATTTCTATTCTTTCTATGAAAAGTAATTCTTTTATCTGTTCAATCTCTTCTGCTAAATAGTTTTCTCCCTCGATTCGAATCATCAGCTGATCCTGGGCGTTTATACTCACACCGGTTAAAGTTGTAAATAGAACCATCAAAACCAATACGGTTATGAGCTTTTTCATTTTTTATTCCTCCTTTCAGTGATGGATCATAATACCTTAAAAAAGACGGATAGTCAACCTCTTCCCTTTACAAGCTTCAATATTTATTATATAAAATACAAAGGAGGTGGTAAAGTTGACTCAAGTGATCATTAACAAGCTTGTTAATAAGTTGGGAGTAGAGGAAGGGTGTGCCCGCAATGCAGTTGAGTTTGGTGAGAAAGTGGAAAGGATAAATTCTCTTGCTTCTGAAAGTAAGAACCCATCTAACATATGTTATAAGAAAGAATCAGTAAGCGGAAAGGGGCTAAAATACAATTCTCGAGGAGGATATGAAGTAGCGGTAGTTGATTTGAAAAGACAGATAGGGGAAGTTCAATTCCCCCTGTATGAAGAAAGAGTTAATTGTGAGCCGGCGGGTAAAGAGGAAAAAATAATCGGCATCATTGCTTATGAAACAAGGTGCCGGTTTCAATCCGAAGGGGTTAAAATGTTTAAGCCCTGGATGGATCTGACAGTAAACGACATTGCCACACAGAAAATACTGGATGCAGTTTCTTTTTTAAAAAAAGAACCACTCTACAGACATATGTTCGAGTGGGAAAAAAAAGAATTCGATGCTGGATTTATTGCCAGTATTGCAGCTTACTGCTTCCGGAAAAATATGAACATCTCCGGACTAAGCAAAATAGTCAGACTTCAGCCGATTAAACGGCGTCACTTATTTTAAAAAAGTGGCGCTTTTTCTTTTGGTTTGTTAAAATTAAAATAATGAATTTAGGAAAGCTCAAAAAATTACTTGCAAATTATCCCGATTACAGGTGGGACCAAGTAAAGAGGGCCGTTTTTCAAGAATTAATTACAAGCTGGGAGGAGGCTACCGCCTTACCGGTGGATTTACGCACCGAGCTCGCTGAGGAGGCCTCTTTAGGCATAAATGCAAAAGAAGTCGTTTCTTTACAAGACGAAACTCGTAAAGCGGTAATAAAGCTTGAAGACGGATCGGAGGTTGAGACGGTTTTAATGCCTCATAAAACCAGAAACACCGTATGTGTTTCTACTCAAGTGGGATGTTCCTTGAATTGCAAGTTTTGCATGACCGGAAAAATGGGTCTTGTTCGAAATCTGGAGTATTGGGAAATGATAGTTCAAGCTCTCTTCTTTGCTCGTGAAATCGGAAAAATCGATAATATTGTTTTTATGGGAATGGGGGAGCCGTTTCTAAATTATGAAGAGTTTGTTTGCGCGGCTGAGTTTTTTAATGATGAAAAGACTTTCAATATCGGAGCCAGGAATATCTCCGTTTCGACGGTGGGAGTAGTTGAAGGGATAAAAAAACTCGCCGACGCAGATTTGCAGATAAACTTGGCCGTTTCTTTGCATGCTCCGACGAATGAACTCAGATCTTCTCTGATACCCGTAAATCGGAAATATCCCCTGGAAGAATTATTCGAAGCTATAGATTATTATTTGGAACAAACCAACCGAAAAGTAATGTTTGAATACATCTTGCTGAAAGATATAAACGACAGTAAAAACGATGCACGTAGACTGGCCAATCTTATGAAGGGAAGGCTCCACTTTGTAAATCTGATAAACTACAACCCGACCGGTGAATTTCAAGCTTCTTCGGAAGAAAAAAAGGAAAGTTTCAAGAAAATTTTAGAAAACGAAGGAGTGAAAGTGGGGGAGAGGCAGAGTTTCGGTGAGGATATCAAGGGAGCTTGCGGGCAGTTGGGTAAAAATTAAAAAAGAACGGGGGCTTGTCTTTTTGTTAGTATATGTTATTCTATTAGTAATGATTATTAATAATTAAAAAAATATTATGCATAAACTACCCGAACTTTCGTATTCTTATGATGGGCTGGAACCCTTCATAGATGAAAAAACTATGAAGATTCATCACACGAAGCATCATCAAGGATACATTAACAAATTAAACAAAACCTTGCAGGGAACCGCTTTTAAAGATTGGGAATTGAACAAGCTACTTAAGGGATTGGAAGAGCTTCCCGATAAAGTCAAAACCTCGGTCAGGAACAACGGAGGAGGACACGCCAACCATATTCTTTTTTTCAGTGGAATGAGTCCCAGCAGTAAAGATAAACCTGGAGGAGAGCTTTTGGAAGCCCTGAAAGATAATTTCGGGGGTTTTGAAGAATTTAAAGCTGAGTTTGAAAAAGTGGCCGGATCTCATTTCGGATCCGGATGGGCCTGGCTTGTAAAAGCCGGCAATGGAGTGGAAGTTTATTCAACTCGCGGACACGACAGTCCCGTTACGAATGGATATGAACCACTCTTGAATTTGGATGTCTGGGAACACGCCTATTATTTGAAGTATCAAAATAGGCGAGGAGACTATATTGAAAACTTTTGGAATATAGTCGATTGGGATAAAGTTGAACAAAGATTTAAAAAAGCTTAAGTCGACTCAAAACTACAGAAAAAGGCGCCGATTTCTGTCGGTGTCTTTTTTGTATTTTTGATTAAAACAGAAAGTTTTTGGCTAACTGAGGTGATTTTTTTAAATAATGTGTTAAAATTTAAAAAGAAACGTCTTGAGGAGTAGAATATTAATTTAAAGTTTTAAATCGGAATATGTTTAAAAAGAATATAAAATATATAATAATCGTTTTGCTTGTGGGGCTCTTTCTGGCTTACGGTTTCTACAGCTCGGATGAAGTTATTGATCCTGATAGGGAAGGCTCCACTTTGGAGGGTATCATATATGAATTAGAGGAAGATCGTTTTTTGATGGCCGAAGGGATTTTTTCCGAAGAATATCAAGACCCCGGAGACCTGCAAGGGGATGCGGCCTACGTCACCGTTACTGAAGAAACCGAAATTGTTGATATTAACGGAGAGCCGACGGATTTTGAAAATCTGGAAATTGAAAACAAGGTCTACGTTTGGGTTGAGGGTCCGCTTATGGAAAGCTATCCTATGCAGGGAGAGGCGGCAAAGATAGAGGTGATTGAAAAAACGGAAGCTATGAAAACTTATGAAAGTAACCGATTAGGAATGTCGTTAAAAATACCCCGAGAGGCGATTGCCGACTATGAGCAAGAAAAACTAAAAGTAACTTACGTCGGTCCCGACAGTCATATGACGGAAATAACCGATGGCTTCACTCTTTTTGTTGATACAGTGCAAATGACTAATTCATTAGAAGAGCTTGCCACTGAAAAGCTTGAAGAAGATTCGGAAATTTTAGAAGTTATTTCCGGAGTGGAGGATAAAAGATTTGCCGGTAAAGAAGGGTATGGTTTTACACTCGAAGGAGGCCTGGGTAATGAAATCGATTATTTTATATACCGAATTAATGACAAAGGCATAGTCACTTTTCGAAGTGTAATGGATCCTAATGACGAAGGCTATTTGGAAAAGGTGGAAGAAATAGTTTCAACAATTGATATAGATGAAGATTTACTTGCCATTGAGGATCGATGCGTAGTGAGCGGCTGCAGTAGTGAACTTTGCGAGACGGAAACTATGGAAAGTACATGTGAACACTTGCCCGGAGCCGAATGTTTGCGTCAAGCCGACTGCCGACTCGTAGAAGAAGAATGCAACTGGGTTCTTTCCGAAGAGGCGGCTCGGTGCTTTATGGAAGTGGAAGATGAGTGGGGTCCGGGAGCCAGAGATTCCAGAATAGGATACCTGTTTGAAAAGGCGGAAGACAAACTGAACTGAACAACGCCTTGCATTTATTTTAATTTTAAGTAATAAAGATACCGGTTTGTCTAAACTTCTTTTTTTGGTATAATTTCTTAATAAGTTAATTTATTAAATGAGTAAATCGTATAATTTAGTGAGTTATTTCAAGCCCTTTACTCGTTATTTAAAAAGTGTTTTGTAATAAATAACAAGAAAGATATGGAAAAAATATTGGTCGCGATTAAAAATAATACGGTTCGAGAGGCGTACGAATCAAGCCTTCGAAAAAACGGGTTTGAAACGTTTTCTACGGATAAGGCAAAAGAGGTTGTGGAAATGGCCGAAAAAGAAAATCCTGATTTGATAATTATCGATATCAGTCTCCCGAAAATTGAAAAACTTCAATTGATAGAAAAACTTAAAAAAAGAGAAAAGGAAAGAAAAATTCCGATAATTGTTTATTCTCGCTCGGGAACCAGCAATCACAAAGAAAAGGCCATTGAATGGGAAGTAACTGACTTTATTAGCGGAATTTCCATGCCTCTCAAGCAAATGGTCTTAAAAGTAAAAACGCATCTCGGAAAAGAGAAAAGTTATTATTTTAATTATCCGATGGAGTCGAAAGAAGCCGTTAAGGAAATGGCGGAAGACTTATCCGAAAACTATAAATGCTCCAATTGTGGGAAGAAAAAAACATTGAATTTAATTCGTGATCTAAGTTCGGGTGAGAAGAGTTTTCAAGTTGCCTTCATTTGCTTTGATTGTTCGGTTGACTAATTGCAGAAAACAAAAGGTAAAATTAAATAAATTATCAAGAGCGGTGGTTAGAGAATTGGCTCTGTGACCCACCCGGCAACCCTTCTTTTTGAAGCAAGGTGCCAAATCCAACCCGCAAGGGGGAGATAAGTTGGTCTTTATCTTCCTATGCAGGGAAGATTTTTTAAATAAAAAAAAATGAAAAATATTAAGACAGCCGAATACGTCAGCCCGTCTCATCCGGACAAAGTTTGTGATCAGATTTCGGATAAAATTTTGGACGAGTGTTTGAAAGGGCATAAAAAAAGTAGGGTGGCCGTGGAAGTCATGGGGGGCCACGGTAAAATACAAATTATGGGAGAGATTACCACGAAAGCCGATTTGGATTATAAGAAAATAGCCGAAGAGGTTTATGTAAGCTGCGGGTATGAAAAAGGGATTGACATTGAGGTTAATATAAAAGCTCAAAGCAGGGAGATATCAAAAGGAGTAGACAGCGGCGGGGCCGGAGATCAAGGAATTATGATCGGCTATGCATGTAATGAAAACGAATTTAAAATTCCGGAGGAGCATTTATTAGCCAGAGATTTAATTGAGTTTATTTATGAATTTAAAAAAACGGACGCCAAAACCCAGGTAACCGTTTCCGGTGAAAGTGTGGGTGTAATCGTAATTAGTGCCGCCGGGATACTAAAAGAAGATTTAGAAGACTTGACTTACTCTTGGATTGATTCCGATAAGCCCTTCGTAGAGCGAATGAATTTCAAAAACGTAGAAGTAATGGCCAATCCGGCCGGAAACTGGTCTATGAGCGGATTCGAGGCCGATACCGGGCTAACCGGAAGGAAGATAGTAGTTGATTCTTACGGCCCTCGAGTACCTGTCGGCGGAGGATGCTTTTCCGGGAAAGATCCAACTAAAGTGGATAGGAGTGGAGCCTATATGGCTCGGAAAATTGCTTTGGATTATCTTAATTCTTTTGAAGGCAAGGAGGTTATCGTTAAATTGGGTTACGTAATAGGTATGCGGGAGCCGGTTATGAAAATAGCGGCAGTGGACGGGAGAGTTTTAAATATCGAGGGGTATGATTTAACACCGCGGGGGATTATTAAGAACCTAAGTCTGAAAAGGCCTATTTTTGAAGATTTGGCAAGAAACGGACACTTCGGAAGAAAAGGGTTGTTTTGGGAGTTAGATTGAAGATAGGGGAAGCCGAATGAAAAAAGTAGCCCCTTTATCTTTCCCTTCACTTTCGACATGTAGCTCTCCGTTGTGAAGAGTAATGTATTTTTGTGCCATATGAAGTCCCAGGCCGGCTCCCTTTCCGGCTCTCTTTTTTCCGGACTCACCTCTGGTGAAGCTTTCGAATATGTCTTCCTTTTCTTTTTCGGAAAGACCTTCTCCGGTATCTTTTACGTAAATAACCGCCTCTTCCTCATTCTTTTCGAGACCCACCTCCACACTTCCTCCATCAGTGTATTTAATGGAGTTGTCAATCAGGTTTATTATTGCTTCTTCGATCTTTTTTCGGTCAATATTCGCCTTAATTTTCTCTGAGGGCAATTTTAGATTCATTTCCAGACCGTTCTCTTTCCCTTCCTCTTTCATCTCTCGGAAGGTAGCCTCCACAATGTCGTTTAAATCTTCTTCTTCGGTTTCCACTTGCATTTTTCCCAGTTCGATCTGAGAGATATCAAGAAGTTGATTTACTATGTTTATGAGTCTTTCGGTGGAAGTTAGTACGTCTTTTAATTTTTCTTTTGCCTCTTCGGTGATTTCTCCGTATCTCTCTTCTTTAATCATCGAGATGTATCCTTTCATAGCGGCCAGGGGGGTTCTCAGTTGATGAGAAGACATGGCGATGAACTCCGTTTTTACTCGGTTGGCCGCCTTCAGTTCTTCATAGGCCTCTTGTAGCTGTTTAGTTTGCTCTTCAACCTTTTCTTCAAGGTTTTCCGAGAGGTCTTCGACTTCTGAATAGAGCTTGGCGTTTTCAAGCGATACGGAAAATTGATTGGATAGATTGGAAAGAAGCTGTATGTCTTGCTCCGTATAGGGATCACCGGAATTTTTTTCTCCCAAAACGATAATTCCTATTATTTTACCCTCTGAAAGAAGAGGCAAACAAAGCTTGGCTTCTATTCTTTCCATGTTTCGGTGTAGCTTTTCTAACTTTCTTTTTTCTTCCCTTTTTGTAGCCTCTTTTTGAAGAAGAGCTAGTTCATCATAAACCAGTATTTTTTCATTTTTTTCCAACCAATCGGTTAAAAAATTATCCTGAACCAACGAAATTCCGTTCTCTTCTCGGAAACCGATATTTCTTTTTATATTGAATTCACCTGTTTCTTTATCTCTGAGAAGAACAACAGCTCGATTCAATTTCATAGCCTCAACCAAGGTGGAGGTGATTAAGTCGGTCAGCTCTTCCAAGTTTAAAATTCGAGTTAGTTTCTTTCCCAGCTTGTTTAGGGTTTGTTGAGATGTATGGAAAGAGTAATATAAATGTTCGGCAGCGAATGCTTCAAAGATTTTTTGGAGAGAGTTAAACAGAATTGCACCCAAAAAAGCTACACCGATAATCTTAAACTCGAGGGGTAGATCCCAATCTTTTATTAAAAAATAAAATAAATATGATATTCCGGCTATGGAAAGAAAGCTTAAAAAGTAAATCAGTATTTTTCCGGTAGCCACCCTGATGTCCATAAAACGCTTTTTAAAAATTGCGTAGGCGATAAAAGAGAAAAAGATGACCAAAGCAAAGGGGCCTCCGAACTTGGCCACCTCTTTTATGCCGATAGTGTACAAGATAAAATTAGTGATAAACCCTGAAAAGAGAGCAATCCCCAGCCCGATAAATATATATTGAGCCTGCTTTTTTTCCACTCCCTCTTTTGCCTTTTTGTATTGTTTCCTTAGTTGCAAGAAAGCCATTATCATTATAAAGGTAAAGAAAAAACCCCAAAGCATATACAATGGACCGTAGATGGTAATTCTTTCTGCGGGGCCGGTGATAATTTCCTCTTCAATTACGTAGGGGGTAAAGAGGGTTATTCCGGCAATCAGAAAGGTCAAAATTTTAATACCACTTATAAACACTCTTTTTTTAAAAAGAGAGATCTCCTGAGGAAAAAGAGAAGAAAAACGAAAAGCTGAAAAAACCAGGGGTAGGGTTATGGCAAAATTAAGCCGTCCGAACCATAAGACCAGTTGTGGGTCTTCTAAGAAGTAAAACAAAAACAGGGAGGCGATCCAGCCGATCGTATAAAGCAAAAGAACAAAAAAAGCGGTGCTCATCTTGTCCTTTTTCTTTTTATAGATAACAAAAAAGGCGAGAAGAATATTGAGTGCCAATATCAACAGATAAAATAATATTTCCCCAAAAATCATAAGTTAATTGATTTTTTCCACTTTTTAAGATTTTCGAATTCGGAAGGAGAAGTATAGGCATTTTTTGGCAGTAAAAAATAGGGAGCCGCTACCAGAGCACCTCCATATTCTCCTTCCTTTATTTTTTGAGAAACTATATCGGCATAAACCATCTCATAAGAAACCTTTTGGTTTTTGCCGATTGTCATAACGCTTTCAATCGTTTTTTTCAAGACCCCTCTTTTTTCTTTTTCGGTTCCTTCCGTCATAAAACCTACATTTTCCATAAAAAGAACCGCGTCCTCCCTTCTTTTTTCCGGAATCCCCACAGCTATTGCTCCATAAGCGATTATCGGACCCGGAGCGGAAACCATCTTTTTAGCGGCGAAAACATGCTCTCCCGGACGGAAGGGGAAAACCTTTTTATCTCTTGTTCCGAAAAGTTCTTTTGCGGCTTTCCTTAAGTTTTTTCCGTGAGCTATTTTTATGTTTTTAAACTCGCTTAAATCCTGCTTCGTTAAAAGGTCGGTGATTTTGAATGATTCCTCTTTTGCTAAGTCATGTCCCCAGAGAAGTCCGCTGGGTCCGCAAAAGGACGATACTCTTATCATATTGATTTGTCCCAGATAAGCATTATCAACCTCCGCCATATCAAAAGTATTGATGTGATCTAAAACACGTGATTTTCCGTGCCCTAATTTCTTTGAAGTTGCAGCGGAACCTATTACAACTCCGGCAACATATGAGCTTTGTCCTTGATGACCGGCACAATAATTATCGTACGGACTTTCCACCGAGGACAATATTTCTTTTATTTCTTTAGTAGTGTAGTACATAATTTTTTTCATTATACCATAAAGTAATTTATAAAAAAACCGAAGCTTTCTATCAAGCTTCGGCTTTGCTTCTTATTATTTCTCCCAGCAAGAAAACTATTTCATTTTCCGGCAAGCTTAATCTTTCAATTTCCTCATACCCGAATTTTTTTGTTATTGGGACAATGCTTGACTGGGGAGTGCTCCAGAATATAACCTTTTCTGCTCCATTTTCTTTTCCGTAGTCAAGTCCAACATTAATGAGGTGACGAAAAGACAGTAGCCCTCTTCTCTTCTCTCGGTCCACTGCCGTTTCATCGAAGTAAATAACCATCATTTTTCGAGGGAGCGAGAAATTAATCTCTTTGTCTATCGGTAAACTTCGTTTTATACGATCATAAATCTCTCCAACCTTTAGAAGCTTTCCCCAGGCGAAGCCCAGGACTTCATCATTTTTGAACGAGACTGCCAGAAAAGCACCGTTTCCGCAAAAGTCTTTTTCAATTTTCTGCCGGGCTTCTTCCGGAGTCCAGCTTTCATTCCATGGCTCTCTTGAGAAAATTTCGATGTATTTTCTAACCAGAGGACTCATCACCTTATTTGGAATTTGCTCACCGTCGTAAAAAGTTTTCATTTTACCCCTCCTTGAGTAAAATAATTGTAATGAACTACTTTATTATAAAATTAATTACTTTTAATGTCAAGCAAATAGTTGTTATGATTAATTTTAAATTGCTGCAACATAAAAAATTATTATTTTTTATCTTGTTAATTTGATTTTCCTTCTAATTATAATTAGTTATTTTTAGATATATTTGGTATAATATAAAAGGATAATTGAGGTAGAGTGACTCTATAATCTTATTTATATTTCCATGGAAGATTATAAAAAATTCATGGGCTCAAGATTAGAGCGGGCTTTCATAACCGCCAAGAGTTTCTTGGAGGAAGATCTGAGCCGGAAAGAGGCGGCCGATATCTTGGGCAAAAGCCGAACCTGGACATACGGCGCTTATGAAGCCGTCAGTGAAGCGCTGGAAGAAGATTTAAGCCAAATTGAGGACAAGGGACGGCAAAGGGTAATAAGAGAGATCCAGGAGTGGTTTGAAAAAGATGATCGTAAAGAAAGATTTTTAAATAGGATAAAAAAGGACGGCGCCGGAAAATGTAAGAGATGCGGACGCTTTTATCCGAAAAGGGAGAGCCCCCATGAGCTTTGTGATCAATGCTTAAAGTGGGCGGAAAAACAATCCGAACTCTCCTTTTAATTTTTTATAAAGATAAAATTTTACGAAATGAAAAAGTTGATTTTAATCGGAATAATTATATTGGCCTTATTTCTGATCTATTCGGGATTGGATTATTCGACTATAGAAAACGGTGACAACGGAGTGGGGAATGGAGAAGTTATTGATGACGAAAATTTTGAGAATGAGCCGGAAGAAAAGGCTAAAATTGCCATTATTATTGATGATTTGGGTTATAATCCCGACTTGAATAAAGAGCTTTTAAAGATGGAGGAGCCGCTCACCGTAGCGATTATGCCTTTTTTGAAAAATACCGAAAAGGCGGTTGATGATTTTAAAGGTATTGATAATTTCGAGTTGATTTTGCATATGCCCCTCGAACCGATGGGTGAGGAGCATATAGAAGAAAAAATGATAATGACCGATCACTCCCAAGAAGAAATCAGAAGTCTCTTAAACCAAGCTCTTTCCGAAATGAAAAGTGAAGTGGAGGGTATAAACAACCACAAGGGTTCCAAGTTTACCTCGGATAGAGAAAAGATGCGACAGTTTTTAGAAGTAGTTAAAGAGAATAATTTATTTTTCGTAGACAGCTTTACCATAAACACCTCCGTCGGATTTGAGCTGGCAAAAGAGATGAATGCTCCCACTGCCAAGCGAGATATCTTTTTGGATTTTGTTGACGATCCGGACGAAATAAGGATTAAGCTACATGAGTTGGAGGAGCTGGCTATGGAAAACGGATCGGCAATAGCCATAGGCCATCATAAAGAAAACACTTTGAATGTCCTACAAGAAGAATTGCCGAAAATGCAAAATAGGGGGGTAAGATTGGTAAAAGTTTCGGAGCTTCTCAATTAGCAAACCCTAATTATAAAAACCCCTTTTAAAAGGGGCAAGAAATAAAAAACCAAAGTGTTATCCGGAAGCTAAGAAATGCTTCTTTTTTTAATGTCTTCTTCTACTCTTTTTTTATCTCTTCCGTGTTTTTGCTTTGAGATTCTTTTTATCTCTTCGATCTGCTTTCTTTTTCCCTTTTTGGGATAGGGGGCTTTGACCTTGAAAGGCGCCGTTACGTTTCCGTTGATTATCATTTTGATAATGTAGTGGTAGTTGTTGATATTAGCCAAGTCAAGCTTGGAAAACTCGGGAGAAAATTTACTTTCTAAAAATTCGGCGTCATCCTCACCGACTCTGTAAGAGATTACGGTGCCCACGTTTCCAATTACGGCGTCTCTTATTTCCTCTTTTAATTGAGGCATATATTGATTAGCCAAAATTAAATTCAGTCTGTATTTTCTCGCTTCGGAAAGAATGGTGGCAATACTGTCGGTTGTAAAGTTTTGAAATTCATCAACGTACAAATAGAAATCTTTTCTTTGCTCTTGGGGAATGTTGACCCTCTTCATTGCCGCCATTTCCAGTTTGGATACCAGTATGAGCCCCAAGAGGGAGCTGTTTACTTCTCCGGTCAGCCCCTTGGCCAAGTTGACTAAAAATATCTTACCCTCATCCATAATCTCACTCAAGTTGAAGCTGGAGTGTTTTTGACCTATTATATTGCGCATCATTTCGTTTTCTACGAATCTACCGACTTTGGAAACCACGTAGCCGAGCATTTTTGACTTGTCTTCTCCTACGGTTTGTTGCCATTCTCTTTCCCAAAAGTTTCTAACCATCGGGTCGGAAACTTTTTTGAGCTGTTTTTCCATAAATTCGTCATCGGTAAAAATTCTCGGAATTTCAACTAAAGTGCCGGGATTTTCCTTGTCCGCCATAAGTGCCAACATTGCGTTTCTCATGTAGTGCTCGAACATCGGCCCGATCATTTCCGGAGGGAAGAGTTGTTCAAATATGGAGATCATTTCGGAAACGGCGAAATCCTTTTGCTCCGGAATATCCCACTCCAGCATGTTAAGTCCACAAGGTCTACGGGTGTCGAACGGCTCAAACAAAACTACGTCATCTTTTCTTTCTTTCGGCAGGTTGGCCAGGGTGTCTTCTATTAAATCGCCGTGAGGATCAATAACTCCCACTCCTTTACCGTTTTCCATATCTTGCCTTATCATCTCTCCCATTAATGAGGTTTTACCTACACCGGTTTGTCCTATTATGTAACTGTGACGTCTTCTGTCTTCATCACTGGCCATGTAGACCTTTTTTCCTTCTCCTCTGAATTTAGCTTCTCCCATATAAACGGGACCTTTCCGGGGTAATTCCGAGGGAGGTGCGGATTCTTTCGTTTGTACCCAGTTTATGTAAGGGGTTTCCATATGGGAGAGGGGAAAGTGAAAGATGCTCGTTAATTCTTCAAGATTTAGAATGATCGCTTCCTTGCTGTTGAATCTTCTGAAACTGTAATTTTCTATTAGCCTTTTAAACCCTCTCCCCGTTTCCTTTTTAGAATAAAAACTATTTAAATTCGAGGAAAATTGAGAAAAGCCACTTTCTAAATTATTCAAAACCCTTTCCGCTTTACTTTTTTCTTTAGCGGCGGCTATCAGGCGGATATTCACTTGAAACAAGGGTTTGTTGGCTTTCTTATTTATGGCTTCAATCAGGTCTCGACTTTCTTTCATTTCCGTTTTTTCTTCCTCCTGTTGCCCTGTAGAAAAAATGTATGCCATTTCTTTTAGAACTTCTGTTATAAACCTACCCTCCGTTTTCTTTATTGCTTGCTCTCGGGTATGCCCTTCATTTTCTATCAAGCGCTTAATTTTTCTTAATTTTCTTTTGTAAGTTGTTCCGGCCGACTTGATGATTATCTGAACGGAAGAGCCTTCGTCTTCCGTTATTTTTGTTAATGAGTTGGTGATGCTTTCCAGCGGGTCGTGCTCTAAATCTTTGTAGGTTCTAAGCGGTAGAGAAAAATGACTTTGCAGCTTCAGGTGGGATACGGCTTCCGCACCCCCCGGCTCAAAGATGGTGTAATCTTCCTGCACCTCGTTTACCACCGCCCCGGGGAAAACGCCCTGCACGTATTTATTCAAGGAGTCCTTTAACTTTTCGGGAACGGCAACAAAAAAAGAAATATCCGGCCCACCGACCTGTGACGATATCTCAAGAGCTACTTCCGGTGGTCCTCCGAATAAGTCTCCTCCCTTGAGATTTAAAAACTTGGAGTAGAATTGCTCCATTTTTCCGACCAGAGATCTCATTTCTTCTGTCGTTAGTCTTTTTTCGTCCTTTCCGTATTTCGGAAGCCTTATTGAAAAAAGATGCATGTTCAAACCTTTTCTCAGACTTTTTATTCTGATCTTTTTCAAAATAAAAAATCCCAAAATAGCTATTGGAATTAAAAGTAAAAGAAGATAGATGTGGGTTGTAAGAATAAAATCAATCATCGAGATTTTCTTGTGACAGGCGATCGTGGAAAAGATCAATTATTATCGAGTCATCTTTTTCTTTACTCATTTTCTTAGCCTTTTTATAAGCTTCGGAAAAACCTTCCTGCTTGGCAAGGTCTACCAATTGATTTATTTCCTCTTTGTATGCCGTCTTTTTCTCTTCAATTTCCTTTTCTTTTTTCTTATCCGAATCTTTTTTCTTTTGACGATATTCGGAATCCGGCCGGGATTCTTTTTCCGGGGATTTTGATTCGGGAGTTTCCTTGTCTTTTTCCGGCTGGGGTTCGTATTCTATTGTCGGTTCTTTTTCTGCCATATTATTAAATATTATCATAAAGAAATTAAAAATAAAAATTTTATCGTTAATAAAACTCATTTTAAAAATCTATAAAAAATTTCCATATAACAATTGTACTTTTAGCTACTTTTTGTATAATTATTTAAAGTCACTTTATTTTTTAGTTAAATTGTTTTTAAACCATGAGCATTGAAAAAGGGCCAAACATATATGCAAACAAAGAACAAGGCCCGAAAACAGAAAAGGAGAGGGAAAAACCGGAAGTAAAACACGAACTTGAGGAAAACATTTGTGATGAATTAAGAGAGGAAGTAAATAAAGAAGCAAGAGAAATGTTAGAAAGTGAAGATGATATAACACTTTTGGAAAAGGTTAAGAAAAAAGGGAAAATGGCCGCCGCAGTCGGTTTGGTAGGCCTTACCTTGGTTTCTATGGGATGTGAGGCGGAAGAGCCGAGAGGTTCTGAAACTACTACTTCGGAGACAAAACAAGAACAAGTGATAGACCAAAAGCAAATTGAGGAAAGAACAGAGGAGCTCATAAAGGAACTCGTTGAAAAAGTCGGGGGAACCGAAGAACAATTCATGGAGGCAATAGGAACATATGTGGAGCTGGCAATAGATTCAATAGGAGAATGGAGAGAGGGGAAAAATATTTTTTTGGTAGAAACTTCCGAGGGAAACCATTATGAAATAAACAAAGAGGATATGCCTGAATTTAAAAGACGATTGCTTCAGCTGAAAATAAATGAATGGCATAAAAGAGTGGTAGAAAGAGGGCGAACTCCAAAAGAGGCCGGGCAGAATTCCGTTGACCGTTTTAAGCGTGGCTTTTATGAGAATGTTATAGAATCAGTAGGCCCGGATAAAAAAGACGTTTCAGTTACTTTAGACTGGGATGGTAACATTTCGGGCTTTCGCATAGATGAAACTTCTTCTTCGGAAAAAGACTTTTTTCTTACTCGAGGGTTAGTTCGAGAGAGCTCCGGAGAAAAATATAAAGAAGCGAACTCGGTGAATATTGAAGAAGCGGATAAAGAAAATAAAGAGGTTCAAGAGGAAAATAAATCCTCGGAAATAAGTGATCTTGAAGAAGAGAAGGTGACGGATAAGTCAGCCTTGAAAGAGCTTGTGAAGAGCTCTGAAGATACCAACATGGAAAGTTATGCTTCAAAATCAAAAAACGAAATTAAAGAAGCTCTGGAAGAAGCCAAGGAGGTTTTGGAGGATGAGGAAGCGACTCAAGACGAAGTGGATCAGGCTCATGAGAATTTGGATAAAGCAACGGAGAACCCGATAATTGGAACACCGTTTTAAGTTTAAATTTTAAAATATAAAAAAATGAAAAAAAATATAATAAAAAATCTCAATCTGGAAGACTTACCGAAAGAAAAGCAAGAAAAGATTATGATGAAATTACAGGAAATAATCGCAATTAAACTTACCGGAAAGGTAATCAAGAAACTTTCGGACGAAGACAAAGAAAAGTATTCTAAGCTTTTGGATCAAGATGACCCGAAAGAGATGAAAGAATTTTTAACTGAAAAAATAGATAATTATGAAAAGCTGGCTGCAGAAACCTCTCGGGAGGTGCTTGAAGAGTTCAAGAAAAGAAAAGCGGAAAGAAGCAAATCCAAATAAAGCAAAAATCTTGATCTGAAATTCGAGATCTTAAATAAAAGGACGAAATCAAAAATAAATATGTCCGCAAAAAAGGTAATATTTATAATTTTTATTTTACTATTAATAACAACTTTTTTTATGTCTCAAAAACCAACCGACGAAAACAAAACCCCGGAAAATAACGATGAATTATTAATCGAGTTACCGTCTCTGGTTAAAGAAGGGGAGGAATCTCTTGAGGAAGTTATTTCAGAAAGAAGATCAATAAGAAATTATCAAGACGAACCACTCACTTTAAAAGAAGTTTCTCAAATTCTTTGGGCGGCCCAGGGAATAACGGATCCGGCCTCCAATTTCAGGGCGGTTCCCTCGGCGGGCGCTCTTTATCCACTTTCGATTTATATTAATGCAAGTAACGTTGAGGGTTTGGATTCCGGCTTGTACCAATATCTGGTTGACGACCATAAGTTAAGCTTAAAAACCGAAAACAATCTCAAAGATAAAATTTATAACGCCGCCCTTCAACAATCTTCAATAAAAGAAAGTGGCGTGACCTTGATAATTGCTGCTGACTATGAAATAACTGAAGCAAGATACGATGATAGGGCAGAGAGATACGTTCACATGGAAGCCGGCCACGCAGGACAAAACATATATCTGCAAACTACGACTCTCGGTTTGGGTACGGTGGCCATAGGAGCTTTTAATGATGACGAAATGAAAGATATTTTGGGCATTGAGAAGGAACCGATTTATATCTTTCCGGTAGGGAAGCGGATGAAATAAATTATTGAAAAGTAGATTCAGTTTGTACGGTACGCCGATTATCACAATAAACAACGAAAACTACAGAGGAAGAAGAGATCTCTACTTAAGACATGAGTTCAACGGTTTTGAACTGAATCCCATGTTCGAGAACGGAGCTCTTGAAAACTTGTATTATTTATGGAGAAGGCCGGTCCATTTGGAAACGGTAGAGATAGAAAGAAGCAAAGACGGAGAACCGATCGGACAAAAAAGTCTGCTTCACAGTTTCGACGGAAAAAACCACAAAATAGAAACGGGGGAATAATTTAAAAGGGCTGCCTTGGAAGAGGCATCCTTCTTTTTTAAATTTGATATTTCGAATTATGGATTATTTTGGTATACTTCCACAAGTTAATCTTTTTCATATGGTGAAAAAAAATAAAAAGGAGATAAAAATTGCTTACTTCAGCATGGAAATTGCCATAAAAAACCACATTAAAAGCTATAGCGGTGGTTTGGGAGTTTTGGCCGGTGACACTTTGAAGGCAGCAGCGGATTTGAACACCCCGATGCTGGGAGTGACTCTTCTCAACGACAGGGGATACTTCAAGCAGGTAATTAACGAAAAGGGGGAGCAAAAGGAAGAGCCCGACGAATACGACTATTCAAAGTTCAAAGAGATGGTAGGGGAGTCCTTTATAAATATTAAGGAAGATAAGGTGAAAGTCCATGCCTGGGAGTACAAGGTAGAAGGTTCAAGCGGGCATTCAATCCCAATTTATTTTCTGGATACCGATGTCGAGGGCAACAAAGAGAAGTATCGAAAGCTGACGGGAAAGCTTTACGGAGGAAATGAGGAGTATCGCTTGATGCAGGAAATCGTTTTGGGAAGAGGTGGAGCCAAATTGCTGCCTATCCTGGGTCATGACAATATTGAAAAATATCATCTCAACGAAGGACATGCCGCTTTAGTGGGTGTGGAGTTGTTTTTGAAATACAAGCGAGAATCTTCCGCTGAAGAAGATAAGGGAAAGCTGATAAGTAAAGTAAGGGACAAGTGTGTTTTCACCACCCATACGCCGATTAAAGCCGGCCACGATGTTTTTCGCATGGATACGGTTAAAAGACTGCAGCCCGATTTCCCTTCTGAATTTTTGGAAATTATAACCGAGAATCGATTGAACATGAGTCGGCTGGCTCTTTATTCAAGCTCCTATGTCAACGGAGTCGCTTTGAGCCATCAAAAGATATCAACTGAAATGTTTCCCGGTCGTGAAGTTTCTTCAATTACCAACGGAGTTCACTCCCGAACTTGGATCTCTCCGGAGTTTAAAAAATTATTCGACGAAGATATTCCCAATTGGCGTCATTGTAGCATGTCTTTGCGGAACGCCTTGAATATTTCTCCTGATAAAATTTGGCGGGCCCATCAAAAAGCCAAAGAAAAGCTTATAAATCATGTCGAGGAAGAAAAAAGTTTAAAACTTTCTAAAGATATTTTTACGATCGGTTTCGCTCGTCGCTTTACCGGCTACAAACGCTCGACACTGCTACTCCATGACATGGGAAAATTGCTTGAAATCCACGATAAAGTGGGAAAAATACAAATCATTTATGCCGGAAAGGCACATCCTTCTGACTGGGGAGGGAAAGAGATGATAAAAAAAATAAACGAGACGGCGAGGAAGTACGAAGATAAAATAAAAATCGTATTTTTGGAAGATTACGACATGGAACTGGCCAAGCTTCTCATTCCGGGTGTTGATATTTGGTTGAATACCCCGCTGCCACCCAACGAAGCTTCGGGAACCAGTGGGATGAAGGCCGCGCATAACGGAGTGCCTCATTTTAGTACTTTGGATGGCTGGTGGCTGGAGGGCTGTGTTGAGGGAAAGACCGGCTGGGCAATCGGAGAAAAGCATAATGCAACCGATCCTGAAGAACTGATTGAAAAAGACGCCGCCGATCTTTATGATAAATTGGAGAATAAAATTTTACCTTGTTATTACCAAAAACCGGAGATTTGGCGTCAAATTATGCGCCAGACGATTGCCATCAATGCTTCCTTTTTCAATTCCGAAAGAATGCTGCGAGAATATACCCAAGAAGCCTATCTGTAATTTATTTTTTGAATAATCAGATGAAGATAAGCTTAATTTTATTATTTTAATATGTCCGATAATCAATTATTAAATTCTGCAGAAGAACTTCAAAAGGAAGCTAAAGAGATTATTGATAAATTGGACATTATTTCTGTTTTGAATGAAATTTCCGACACTCAATTTGTAGGAAGCGTTCAAAACGGACTCATGGTTTGGCGAGACATAGATCTTCATGCTTACTCAGAAGAAATTGACAGAGATGTTATCTTGGATCTACTCAAGAACTTTGGTCAGCTACCATCTATTCAAAAGGTGCAATTCAGTAATTTTAAAGAGTTGCGACGAGACCATTTGGAAAGTAGAAGACACCTTCCTCAAGGGTATTATGTTGGCTTACGCACCATTCAACCTTCCGGAGAGTGGAAAATAGATATCTGGTTCGGGAAAAGAGAGGCATTTTCCGGCTTCTACGACATAACTAATTTTTCAAATATTACCGAAAAGCAAAAGGTTACAGTTTTAAAAATAAAAAAAGCTTGGTTGAAAGATGATGGTGGTTATAAAGATGGAATAACGGCTGTTGATGTATATAAAGCCGTTTTAGAACATGGGATAGGTGACGAGGAAGAATTTGAATTCTATCTTCAAAATAAGAGCGATTAAATTTAAATCAAGGATATTATGAGTGATCTGACAAAAATTCCCAAAGAAAAGCGTTGCGCCACACAACCTTTCGTATTGGTCGGATCGATAATTGAAAAAGATAATAAATTTCTACTTGTCAAAGAAAACGGAAAGTGGAACTTGCCCATGGGCTGGGTGGAGCTGGGCGAGAATCTTATTTCAGCCGCTGAAAGAGAAGCCCGAGAAGAAACCGGACTTATTGTCAAAGTGAAAAGCTTTTTGGGAATCTACAACGTGGTGAAAAGAAAAAAGAGAAAAACTCTTCACATGGTGAAGCTTGTTTTTATTTCTAATGAAAAGGCAGAAAGCGAGAAACAGTCGGAAAATTTAGAGAAAAATAAATTCACCCTTGCCGAAGTTAAAGAGCTGAAAGAAAAGGAAATGCTGTGGCATCCGGAACTGGTTGACCAGCTTGAAGATTACAAGGAGGGAAAAAGATATCCCTTGGAAATATTATCTCACTTTTTATTAAAATGATAAAAATAGCTGCTTTCGGTGACAGTATAGTTAGAGCCTCCAAACAACCCAAATCAATGAGATGGGTTGAAAAATTAAAGTCCTCACTTCAAAAACAATACGACGACAAGATTAAGGTTTATAACTTGGGAGAAGACGGCGACACGAGTAAGGATCTGTTAAAAAGAATTGAAAGAGAGGCCAAAGAAATAAAACCGGATGTTATAATAATAAATATCGGAATGAATGACTCCCGTTATAATGACAGGGCGGAAAACTTTAAGGTTTCGGTTGATCGGTTTAGAAAAAACCTTATTTCTTTAGTGGGTAAAAGTAAAAACTTTACCGATAATATTTTTTTAGTCGGCATCATTCCTCCGAAAAAGAATCAGTCTGCTTTTTTGAAAAGAAGTAGGAAAAAATATAATGAAGAAATTAAAGAAGTGGCAAAAAAAGAAGACGTCGGTTTCGTGAATCTGTTGCCCGCTTGGGAAAAACACGAAAACTCACTTACTACCGACGGAATCCATCCCAATAAAAAGGGACACGAAATAATATTTCGAGCGGTGCAAAGGGAAATTAATAAACAGAAAGAAGGTGAGTGATTGAGAGCTGCTTGGCAATTAAAAGACCTTTTGTTTTATTAATTAATTTTTAAAATATGGAATTCGAACCAACATTTAATCCGGATAAAAGAGAAAAGAAAGAAAAGGGAGAGACTGAAAAAGATAAAAATCCCGAGAATAAGAATGAAATTAAAGAGGGTGATCCAAAGATAGAAGCTTTGGAGAAAGCCAATCTCAGTTCCGAAACCAAACGAGATATTTTATTGATATTGCTGGAAGAAAAGTCAGTTACCCGGATAGGTGGAGCTATAGATTTGGAAAGTAAAAGTGAAAAAGCTGAAAAACGACGACAGCGAATTGAACATGAAATAAAAGAAATTAAAAAAGTGATAAAAGAGCTCGACCTTCCTTCGGAAGTAATGGAGACGCAGGTAAAAAAAGAAGATAAGCAAACCGGAAGACGAGTCGATATTTTAATAGGCAAGAATCAAGAGAGTATAGAAAGAATAAAAGAAATAAATAAAAACCCCACTAAAACTGAAAACGAAAGAGAGGCGGGAAAACTCTACGGATATCCACCGACGGCTGTAGAAACTTACGCTAAGAGAGGGGGGTTGATTGACCCCGAAAAAGATAAAGAAATATTGCGGGAAAAAGAGGCTGGCTTGGAAAATTTTGTTAATTTCAGATTGTCAAAGGAACATCTGGAAGAAGAAATTGAATTCATTAAAAAACACAAGGAGCTGATTAAAGAAGCTTCTCCCCAAATCTACAAAGAGTTGAAAGAAAATAATTAAAATAAATTAGGAAAAAGGGAGTCTGTCTGGTATAATCTAAAAACATGACACACGGGCAAAAATCCAAGCAACCTTTTTATTTAATAGGAGGAAAAACCTCTTTTTGTTTATTTAAAAGTTTAAAAATAACCAAAGAAATTTGAGTTAAGGGTAAAAATAGAAAACTTAAAAAATTAGAGATAAGAACAAAAACTAAAAACAAGATGAATAAAAAAAGAAAAGTCGGTTTCCTGGGCCCTCCCGGAACTTTCACTCATCAAGCTGCTCAAAAAGCTTTTTCTGAAAAAAAAGAATTTGTTCCTTTCGAAACAATAAAAGATATTTTTAGAGCGACAGACAACAAGGAGACTAATTTAGGAATTGTTCCGATAGAAAATAGTAATATCGGTATTGTTTCAGAGACAGTTAACGGGTTAATTAAAAGTTCTTTAAAAGTTACCGCTTCTTTTAATTTAAAAATTGAGCAAAATCTTTTAGCGAGAACTGATGATATAAGTAAATTAAAAATTATTAAAACTAAAAAAGAAGCTTTTTTCCAGTGTCAAAATTGGATTCAAAAAAATCTTCCAAAAGTAAAATTAGAAACCACTTCCAGCACAGTTGCTCCAATTACTGAATCCAATAGTGAAAAAATTGGTTTTATCGGTTCAAAAATTGCTGGAGAACATTACAATCTGAATATTTTAAAAAGAAATATTGAAGATAAAGATAACTTTACAAAATTTTATTTAATTTCTCATTTTATTGATGAAGATATTAGAAAAGAGAAAGAACTGGATAAAACTTTAATCTTACTTTCCATACATGATCGGGTAGGGGCATTAAGAGATATTTTAGACGTTTTTGCAGAAAATAATATAAACTTAACTTCTCTTCATTCCATACCTTCTCATTTAAAGGCTTGGGACTATTTTTTCTTTTTAGAAATAGATTATCCTTATTCTTCTGACAAGCTTGATGAGATATTGAAAAAGTTAAAAAATTATTGCTCGACAGTTAAAGTTATCGGAGTAAGTCAATGATTAAATTAATATTCTTTTGTTAATTCAGGTTAAAAGCTCTGACTTGATTTTTTTAAAGAAAAAGAAAAAAATCGAAATCCAAAAAAGAATTAGTCTGTTTTTTTGAAAAGAAGTAGGAAAAAATATAAT
>PWHM01000008.1 GCA_003554915.1 Candidatus Nealsoniibacteriota bacterium | reverse complement strand
TCCGGTTCTTCCTCTATTTCTTCAATTTCTTCCGGAACTTCGACATCTTCTCGCTCTCTACCCTCCCAATAATCCCAAAAAAAATAACTTCCCACGGCCACTGCAAAAATTATTATTAAAACGGAGATTGCAATTATGATATTTTTCTTCATGCTTTTGAATAAAGAAAATAAAATTTAGCATGACTATTGTAAAATTCTATCATATAAGGACTTCTATGCAAGTCTAACTGATTTTTGTCTAATATTTGTAAAAACAACCAAACAAAAAAAGGGGATTATTTCAACAAGCCGCCAAATTGTTTAAAATTTCTTTCATTATTAAAAATTTATAGCAACCTTTCCTCCGTAATATCTATCAATTGTTGTTCTTCAATAATTGTTCCTACACCCTTGGAGATAGTAAAATTGTAAACATTGCCCTCCGCCTGCTCCTTTTCATTCTGGATTTCTGCCTTGCTGGTAGAAACACTTCCCGAATTGAAACCTTTAAGGTCGGCTTCTTAAAAAACAACTGGAAACAAACAATGACTCGACAGTTTCCGGCCAATTGACGAAACTTCCTTCCACTTCTCTCTGTTTAAATATCGCTGCAATCAATTCATTTTTCGTCTGCGCATTGACAGAATCGGTAAGATTCCAGCCTGCTTGTTTAAACATCATTCCTTCTTTAAACTGGCAGTGAGCTCCAGGACATCTTTGTGGTTGTAAGCAGCCTAATCGGGAATTTTAGTGACCGAACTTTTACTATCGGCGCTGATACGTATTCCTTTTCATTAAAATAAGTCAAGTTGTAATAAAAAAAGAGCAGCATAGAAAACGCTGCCCTTTTGCAAAAATTGAAATAAAATTTTTATGTTTTCTATTCTTCTTCATCTTCAACATCCTCCTCCTCTTCCTCAACCTCTTCCGGTTCTTCAACTTCAACCTGATCTTCTCCCTCCACTACTTCAAAGGGCAGAAGGTCCATTCTCTGTCCGTCCAAGACAACTTCAATATGATAAGAATTAGCTCTGTTGGGAACCGCTGCACAGCACATACTGAAACCGCCCGGTCCTTCGGTTACGTGAGCCGTAAACGGGGGCAGGGCTTCTTCGGTAATCATTCCCTCGTTGCGATCCAAAAGATTACCCCACATGCGTCCTTCTTCTCTCACTTCATATTGTCCGCTCACTCCCAAATAATCTCCGGGGTCGAATTCACTAACGGCTTGATTTTCGTTTCTGGCACCGAGCTCTCCTCCCGTTCCTGCTAAAAACAGATGAGGCTCTCTGGTCATGTCAATTTCGGTTTGCTCTTCTACTTCTTCTACATCTTCTACGTCTTCATCATTTTCCCGATCTATTGTTAAATCTCCGGCAGCTAAGAAATAAACCAATCCACCGATAATGATGAGTACCAGTACTACAATTAATATTATTAATTTTTTGTTGTTGCCCGTCTCTTCCTCGGGCATATTTTGCGTTGGAGGCATATTTTTTATTTAAGTTTTTAATAATTTTACGACTTTTAACGTCTCAAAAAGATTAACCCATTCTTTGTTTTTAAGTATAATGGAAAAATATAAATCGTGCAAATTAGCAATTTAAAGTTTTCCGTATTCCGTATTGACTTTTCATTCCTTAACAATCCTCATCACCGAGCCGGTTCCTTTTTCGAAAACGATTTCTTTCATGCCTTCCGTAGTCATTCCGGGAGACAGATTAAATACCCGGTCTTCATCCTCATCTCTGCCATCATAGGAGCCACCCTGAAACAAAACGTAGCAATCAGTGCAACCTTGATTTTCGGGATAAAACTTTACCCCCCATGCGCTGTCGTTTTTCCCCGCCATCGCTCGAGATTGAACCAGCTTCAGGTTGCTCGATAAAGATTGAGTTTGCTCTTGCAAAATTTGCTCTCTATAAAAATCAGCTCCGAAAGGAGCTACAATTACCGTAAAAACCGCAATAAGAGCCAAAACGACAAGAAGTTCTATAAGGGTAAACCCGAAATTTTTTTCAATAATATATTCCATAAAGACAAGTCCTCTTGTTCTTAATATTACCTTCGTTTTAAGTGGTAGTCAAGAAGATTTTTTAAGAGGAGTTCATTTTTGAGAGAGGTTGTTTTTTAAGAGAAGTTTTTGAGAGGAGTTGAACCTCTCACAAGCTAAAGAGAAGTTCAACCTCTCTTTTTTTTCTACTCGTCATTCCCGAAACACTTCACTTCGTCATTCCCGCAATACTCTACCACGTCATTCCCGAAACACTTCACTTCGTCATTCCCGCAATACTCTACCACGTCATTCCCGCGGAAGCGGGAATCTTTTTGTGTTGCCGATTTTATGAGATTCCCAATCAAGTTGGGAATGACGGAGGGGCGTCTATGAGATTCCCAATCGAGGTTGGGAATGACGAGGGATTTAGAGATTCCCGATTGGGGTCGGGAATGATGAGAGGTGTACGGTTTCAGAATAACAACTATTTCTATGTAGAAAGTTGCATTCCACAAAATCGAAATCATATGCTTGACTATTAAAAACAACCCTGCTAAAATTAAGACAGATTAAAAAATAACCCTGCTAAAATTAAAATGTATATAAAAAGAGAGCTTGAAAACAGATTAAAAAAAGTATTACCAAAAAAAGAGGTAATTTCAATAGTCGGTCCAAGACAAACGGGGAAAACCACTTTATTAAAAAGAATTAAAGAAAAACTTGATAAAAAAGAACAAAATGTTCAATTTATAACTTTTGAAAAAAGAGCTGATTTGGATCTCTTTGAAGAGGTGGAAGATTTTAAAAGATATTATCAAGATAAAGACGCTATTCTAATAGATGAATTTCAATATGCTGAAAACGGTGGTCAAAAATTAAAATATTTATATGACACTACAGACATTAAATTTATAGTGACGGGATCTTCCTCTTTGGATTTAGTTCATAAAACCGGCAAATATATGGTGGGAAGAATGTTCAGTTTTAATCTTTATCCCTTTTCATTCCGTGAATTCTTGAGATATAAAGATAAAAATCTTTTGGATATGTTGACAAAGAACTTCGAGAACCCTTTAAAAAGTTTTAATCCCCAAAAATCTTTTGGAAAAAGCATCAATCAAAAATTAGAAAATCTTTTGGAAGAATATTTGATATACGGTGGTTATCCCCGAGTAGTTACCGGTAAGGAAAAAGAAGAAAAAGAACTGGTTTTGGAGAGCAACTTGGAAAATTACTTGCAAAAAGAGATAAAAGATTTACTCAACCTGGCTTCTGATAAAAAGTTATTCAACCTTGCTAAAACTTTGGCAACACAAATTGGAGAATTGATTAATTACAACAATCTGTCAAATGTTACGGAGCTTTCTTATCAAAAAACTAAAGAGCATTTAAACATATTGGAAAAAACTTATATCCTTAACTTAATCCGTCCGTTTTATACCAATAAAAGAACGGAAATTACCAAAAATCCGGTTCCTTATTTTATTGATACCGGATTTAGGAACCATTTAATTAATGACTTCAGAAGCTTTAAGCTCAGAAATGACAAGGGAGCTTTAATGGAAAACTTCGTTTTTATGGTTTTACAGCGAAAAACTACATCAAATCTACGGGAAATAAACTATTGGAGAAGTAAGTCACGGGCGGAAGTTGACTTTGTAATTCAAGATGAACAAAAACCTATTCCCATAGAAGTAAAATACTCAAAAAATCCAACACCCGGGAAAAGTTTCTACAGTTTTTTAAATAAATATGATTGCAAAAAAAGTTTTATTTTAACTAACGGAGTCAGTAAAAGAATTAAGAAAAAGGGAGCTGAAATTAACTTTATTCCCGTTTATTATTTATAAATGTTTTATTAAATAGTTTACTCCGAATTCTCGTATCTCCCGAGCGGTAAACCCCCTCGTCATTCCCGCGTTTCCTTTTTGTCATTCCCGCGAAAGCCTGCCGGGAATCTCTCTGTGCTGCCGGTTTTATGAGATTCCCGATCAAGCCGGGAATGACGGGAAGTGCGGTTCGTCATTCCCGCAATACTCTACCACGTCATTCCCGCGGAAGCGGGAATCTTTTTGTGTTGCCGGTTTTATGAGATTCCCAATCAAGTTGGGAATGACGGAGGGGCGTCTATGGGATTCCCGATCAAGTCGGGAATGACGGTCTTCCATTCTTCGTCATTCCCGCGTTTCCTTTTTGTCATTCCCGCAATACTCTACCACGTCATTCCCGCGGAAGCGGGAATCTTTTTGTGTTGCCGGTTTTATGAGATTCCCGATCAAGCCGGGAATGACGGAGGGACGTCTATGAGATTCCCGATCAGGTCGGGAATGACGGAGGGGCGTCTATGGGATTCCCGATCGGGGTCGGGAATGACAGTCTTCCATTCTTCGTCATCTTGAGCGTAACAAAAGATCTTTTCGAAGGGATTCTTCGGCCTACGGCCTCAGAGTGACAAGAGTGAGGTCCTCAGAATGACGGGGGTTGTGGGGTCGGGAATGACCCCGATGAAATGGTTATTGCACAAATTTCACGGGGCAGGCGGTGATTGTGAAGTTAGAGGCTTTTCAGCCGTAATGAATTGAAAACTACCGAGACGGAAGATACGGTCATCGCCCCGGCGGCCACGGCCGGCCCTATTGGAGTGGCTAACAGGCCAAAAGCAGCAATCGGTAGGGCTAATAAGTTGTAAAGATAAGCCCAGAAAAGATTTTGCTTTATCACTTTGAAGGTTTTTTCCGACAAATCTATAGCTTCGACCAGCTTTTCCAACTCTCCCTTAATTAAAGTTATGTCTCCGGATTCTATAGCTATGTCCGTCCCCGTTCCGATGGCGATGGATACGTCCGCCTTGGCAAGTGCGGGAGCGTCATTTATTCCGTCTCCGACCATGGCTACGGACTTCCCTTCTTTCTGTAGATCTTCTATGACTTCGGTCTTTTGATCCGGGAAAACCTCGGCTATCACTTTTTCGATCCCTAAATCTTTTGCCAAGCTTCGAGCCGTTTTTTCATTGTCCCCGGTCAGCATAACAAGGTCAAAACCCATCTCTTTTAAATCACTTATTGCCTTCTTGCTGGTCTCTTTTACCGTGTCGGCGAGAGCTATAAGGCCAAGCAAATCACTTCCACCGACAATAACTACCGTCTTTCCCTCTTCTTCCAGTTCTCCCTTTTTATTTAAAAGCTCCTCGGGTAAATTAATCTTTTCTTTTTCCAAAAGCTCTTTTCTTCCTACTACTACTTTCTCGCCATCAATTTCTCCAATAACCCCTTCACCGAAAAGAGCTTTAAAATTGGATACCTTTTCTAAGCTTACCCCTTTTCCCTTTGCTCTCTTTGTAATTGCCTGGCCCAGGGGATGCTCGGAGCCGGACTCCAACGACCCGGCAACCCGCAAAACGTCTTTCTCTTTTCCCTTAAAGGAGTAGACGCCGGTCACGGAAGGGGTGCCTTCGGTAATGGTTCCGGTTTTGTCAAAAACTATCGTATCCACTTTTTGAATTACCTCTATAGCCGCCCCTTTTCTAAAAAGAATTCCTCTTTTTGCTCCTCTACCCACCGCTACCGTAAGGGCCGTCGGGGTGGCCAGACCTAACGCGCAAGGACAGGCAATAACCAGAACGGTCATCGCCGCAAAAATTCCCAGAAGCCAGTTTCCCAAAAAAGCTCCCCAGACTAAAAAAGTAATTACGGATAAAAGCAAAACAACGGGAACGAAATAGGAAGTGACCTTGTCCGCCAAATTTTGAATCGGCACCTCGGATCCTTGCGCTTCTTTAACCAAGCTGATTACTTGAGAAAGAAAAGTTTCCTTGCCGACTTTGGTGGCTTTCACTTTTAAAACTCCTTCAATGTTTATAGTTGCTCCTATAACCTCATCGCCGACGGTTTTAGTAACCGGGACCGATTCACCGGTAGCCATCGATTCGTCCACGCTTGATTTTCCTTCCAAAACCTCTCCGTCGGTGGGGACCTTCTCCCCCGGTCTGACGATCATCGTGACCCCTTTTTTCAACTCGTCAACCCTGACCTGCTTTTCCTTTCCGTCAACCAATACGTTGGCAGTTTTAGCTTCAAGCTCCAACAAGGACCTCAAAGCTTGGGAAGTTTTCCCTTTTGCTTTGGCTTCCAAATACCTTCCCAACAGATGAAAAGCCATAATGAAGGCGGCCACTCCGAAAAATGCAGGAAGTTCGGGATTTAAAAAAGCCGCCAATCCAAAAAGATAAGCGGCATTGTCACCTATGGAGATAAGTACGTCCATATTGGTATAGCCCTTCCTAATCGACTTGAGAGCGGAAAGGTGGGTTTCTTTTCCGAAGTAATAAACCGGAAAGAAAGCAAATACGGCTTCAATAGTGAGCTGTAAGTAGTGAGGATTTAGACCCAAAAAGGAAAAGCCGAGTAGCGGCTCAAAAAAGTAACGAAGTCCCATAAGCCCCATTAAAAACATGGCTATAACAAGAGAAACAGTCGTTTTATTTTTGGCTTTCGTAATTTCGTCGTCACTTTTTTTCGCACCTATGCTGTAACCTAAATCTTTTACTCTTTTTTTAACCTCCTCCTCGGAAACTTTTTCCCCCTTAACCACCAATTTTTCATTGGTAAAATCAACCTTGGCAGAAGTAACGCCGTCCATTTTGACGACTTCCTTTTCAATGGAATTTGCACAACTAATGCAGTGCATTCCCGATATGTCAAATTCTTTTTTCATCTTACTTATTTAAAAAACGCATAACTTTTATAATCTCC
>PWHM01000004.1 GCA_003554915.1 Candidatus Nealsoniibacteriota bacterium | reverse complement strand
TCTTGTTTTTAGATGGTTTTTTGTTTATAATTCAATTGAATTAATTTAAGCTTATTAATATTAAAGAAAAATCTCAAAAAATAAAAAGTTTGATTGAAAACCGTTACCCGGTGGTGGGTTTGGTTTATTTCTTCGGTTCCAAATCCAAGGGGGAAGGAGGGCCGTTAAGTGATTATGATTTTGCGGTTTATTTTGATGAAGCCTTGAGCAAAAAAGAAATGGTTAGAAAGAAAATAGAAATTATTGCCGATTTGTCCGAAATCTTACAAACGGACGAAATTGATCTTGCAGTTCTAAACCTAATTGAAAGTCCCGAATTCAACTATAACGTAATAACGAGCGGAAAATTAATTCACCACAGAGAACCTTATAAACTCGATTTTGAAACGAATGTGTTAAGTAAATACTTTGATTTCTTAAATCATTTGCGTAAACATAATTTAACGGCAAGTTAATTTTATGACGGATCTATCAACCGTAGAAAATAAAATAAGCATCGTTAAGAAAAACTTGAAAACTTTGGAAAGATATAAAAGCATTTCCAGAAAGGATATAGAGGGAGACGTTGATCTACGAGGAGCTTTGGAGAGATACCTTTATCTTGCTGTTCAGTCAACTATCGATTTAGCCGGTGCTTTTATTTCTTATCGAGAACTTAGAAAACCCTCCACTTTCGGAGAAAATTTTCGAATCTTGGAAGAAGAAGGTCTTTTAGATAAAAATTTAACTGACGAATTGGTTAGGATGACGGGTTTTAGAAATATTTTGGTTCATGATTATGAAGATTTGGATTATGATATAGTTTTGGAAGTTTTAAATGAAAAAACCGAACAGATTGAGCAATTTGTAGAGATAATTGAAAAAGATCTATAGTTTAAAAGGAAATCTGTAATCAGCCGTCAATTTTTAACCGGATCGCTAACCAACCCTTATCCGGTAATAAAACCGCCCTTTC
This sequence comes from Candidatus Nealsoniibacteriota bacterium, assembly GCA_003554915.1. Classification (GTDB taxonomy): domain Bacteria; phylum Patescibacteriota; class Minisyncoccia; order Minisyncoccales; family PWPS01; genus PWPS01. The sequence continues at coordinate 5,796 of PWHM01000004.1, read as the reverse complement.
GGCGGTTTTTTGATTATTAAGGATCATTGATTAACCTTCGTTTTACTCAAGATGACTGCTTCTCGTCATTCTCAACTCAAACACCGTCATCTCCAACCATGTGCCCGACCTGATCGGGCATCACTGAGAATTTCATCTAAAACCACAAAAACAAAGAGATTCCCGCTTTCGCGGGAATGACGAAGGTGCGTCTGTGAGATTCCCGATCGGGGTCGGGAACGACGAAAGGAAACACGGGAATGACAAGTACCCCCTCCGTCATTCCCGGCTTGACCCGGAATCTTATAATCAACCTTGTCATTCCCGGCTTGACCGGGAATCTCATAGAAGCTGGCAATACAAAGAGATTCCCGCTTTCGCGGGAATGACGGGTATATATAGTCGGGAATGACGGGTATATATAGTCGGGAATGACGGGTGAGGTTAGTTATTTCCTTCCTTCCAGTGCTGATGAGAGAGTGTCTTCGTCGGCATACTCCAACTCTCCGCCGACGGGAAGCCCTTTGGCCAATTTGGTAACTTTTACGTCGAGATTTTTTAGAATCCTTTCCAAAAACAGGCCGGTTGCCTCTCCTTCGGTAGTCGGGTTGGTGGCTATGATAACCTCCTTTATTTTCGGTAGGCCGTAATCTTTGGGATTTTTAATTCTGTCCTTTAGTTTTTCAGCCCTTATTTTCTCGAGATCCTTTTTCTTTATCGGGCTGATGTTATCTCCCAAAATAAAGTAGTAACCCTTGTATTGTTTTGTTTTTTCCAAGGAAACCAGGTCGGTTTCTCTTTCGATAATAGCCAGAATCGGATCTCTGGACTTATCACTGCAAACCGAACATAAATCCTTTTCTTTTTCCAAACTTTTGTGGCAAAAATTACAGGTATGTACGGACTCCTTTAAGTTTCTTAGGTTTTCAATCAGACTGTCGATTTCTTCAGGACTGGAATTCAAGAGATAAAAAGAGAACCTGGTCGCGGTTCTTTTGCCGACCGTCGGAAAAGAAGTGAAGGTATCTATTAATTTTTTTATCGGTTCGGGATACATTTACTCAGAGCTATACCTTTTATCCAAAGGTTGAAAGGAGGTAGTGTCCTTGTCGAAGTAAAGCTCAACTTTTCCCGTCGGGCCGTTACGATGTTTGGCAATTATTATGTCGGCTATGTTTTTTCGCTCGGTATCGTCGCGATAATAATCTTCCCGGTACATAAGCAAAACGACGTCGGCGTCTTGTTCAAGAGCACCGGTTTCCCTCAGGTCGGAAAGACGGGGAATCTTGGGGGTTCTTTTTTCAACTGCCCTGGAAAGCTGGGAAAGAGCTATGACGGGCACGTTCAGTTCTCTAGCCAGCGATTTCAAGGATCTGGATATTTCAGTCATCTGCTGAACCATCGATTCCGAGCTTGATCTTGGTTGAATGAGTTGAAGGTAGTCGATTATTATAAGGCCCAATCCTTTTTCCGCTTGCAGTCTTCTTGCCATTGCCCTCATATGCATAATGTTGAAAGAACTCTTGTCTTCGACGTAGATCGGAGCGTCGGAAAGTACGTCCATTGCTTCTTGCAGCTTAGTGAAGTCGTTTTCTTCTCCTTTAGTAGATAGCTTTCCGTTTCTTATCTTCCAGAGACCGACTCCCGAAATTGAAGATAAAAGCTTGTCTATTATTTGGTCTTTGGACATCTCCAAGCTGAAGACACCGACCGGTGTGTTGTTCTCGATAGCTACGTTTTGAGCTATATTGAAAGCCAAGGAAGACTTACCTATACTGGGCCTGGCTGCTAAGAGAATAAGGTCGGATTTTTGAAAACCGGACAATAGACTATCAATGTTCGGAAAGCCGCTGGGGACGCCCCTGGTGTCGTCTTCTTGGCGAGAAAGTTTATCAATTCTTTCGAAGGCTTCCTCCAGAGCTTCTCCTATACGTAAAAATTGATTTCTTAAAGAGCTTTTACTGATATTGAAAATTTTCTGCTCCGCTTCGTCCAAAGCCTCTTCGACGTCTCGGTCTTCATTATATCCTTCCAGGCTTATTTCTTGACCGGCTTTTATCATCTCCCTTAAAATTCTCTTTTTTTGAACTATTTTGGCACATTCGGCGACGTGGCTGGAGGTCGGGACCGAATTAACCAGTTCGGTAAGATAGCTGTTTCCTCCCACTTTTTCAAGAAACTCTTTTTCTTCAAGGCGATTGGCGACTGAAAGAAGATCCACGGAGCCGGATTGGTTAACGATACTCACCATTGCGTCGTATATCTTTTGATGATTGTTGTCGTAAAAATCTTTAATTTGTAAAAAGTCTATGACTTTGTATATGGCGTCTTTATCCATCATTAAGCCACCGAGCAATGACTTTTCGGCATCTATATTTCTGGGAGGTAATTTGTCCGGGAGTTCTTCGTTGTTTTTAGCCATTTTTTATGCTTTTTAATTTGTAACCGTTTTTTATATCTTCTATTTCGTATCCTAAATCATTTATTCGGTCTCTCATTTCATCAGCTTTTTTATAATTTCCCTGTTCTTTTAATTTATGTCTTTTTAGTGTTATTTTCTTTATATCCTCCGGCATTTTTTCTTCTCCTTCTATTTTTATTAGCAATGAATCAACTGAGTGATTCACCGTTTTTATTTTTTTCAATTCAAATCCTAAAACTTTGTCAAAGTCCAGTATAGTAGCTTTTTTAACCGATTCTTCAAGCTTGTCGTCTTTAAGCAGGCTCCAAACAACCTCCAGAGCTTTGGGGGTATTGAGATCGTCGTTTACGGCTTTTAAAAACTTCTCTTTATAATCTTCGGAAACGTCTCCCGCCTCAACTTCCAAGTCGGCGACTCTGTTTTGAAGTTTGCTTAGAGATTTTTCCGCCCCTTCCATTGCTTCATTGGAAAAGTTTAATTTTGATCTATAGTGAGAGTTGAGAACTAAATATTTATAGGCGAGAGGAGAGAAGGTCATCTCTTTTAAATCCTTTAAGGCGTAAAAATTATTTTTCGATTTTGACATTTTTTCATTATCAACGGTTAAAAATTCACCATGCATCCAAAATTTAGCCGGATTTTCCCCGAAAGCGACTTTAGCTTGAGCTATTTCGTTGGGGTGATGTATTTCTATGTGGTCTATGCCTCCGCAATGGATATCGAAAGGTGTCCCCAGATACTTTTCGGACATAACCACACATTCGGTATGCCAACCCGGAAAGCCAACCCCCCAGGGTGACTGCCACTCCATCTGTCTGTTTTCATCCGGTTTTGAAAACTTCCACAAAGCGAAGTCGGTCGAATTCTTTTTTCCTTTCATCGACACTCTTTTTCCGGGCTCGATATCCTCCAAATTGGCCATTTCTCCGTAGGAGTCCAGCTTGGAGGTGTCAAAATAAATTCCGTCTTCTATTTCGTAGGTAAAACCCTTCTCTTCCAATATTTTTATCAGTTCGATTTGTTCTTCTATGGTGTCGGTCGCTTTTACGAATATATCCGGTTTCTTAATATTCAGCTTCTCAATGTCTTTTTTAAATTCTTCAGTGTAATATTCGGCTATATCCCAAGCCGTCTTTCCTTCCTCTCGTGCTTTTTTTTCTACCTTGTCTTCTCCCGAATCGTCGTCGGAAGCCAAATGTCCTACGTCGGTAATGTTCATTACGTGTTTTACCTCATAGCCGTTATAGAGAAGCACTCTCTTCAGCACGTCTTCGAAGATGTATGTTTTCAAATTTCCGATATGGGCGTAGTCGTAAACGGTGGGTCCGCAAGTATAAAGACGGACTTGCTCTTGCAAGGGTACGAACTCCTGTTTTTTTCTAACTTTGCTATTATAAAATTTAATCATACTGTGTATATGTTAACATAAAACTGGTTTTGATTCCATCTTGATTTGTTGTAGAATTAATATAGCATGACATTGGAAATAATTCCCGAACTGCAAACTTTTTTAATTTCTATTCTGCCTATTGCGGGCATTAGAATTTCAATTCCTTTTGCCGTAACGGTTTTGGATTTGAGTTGGCAAAACGCTTTTTTAATTTCTATGGTGGGAGCCGTTTTTGCGACCTTGATCATTTTGACTTTTTTGGAATGGGTTACTGATTTTTTAAAATCACATTTTCGAGTTTTTAGAAAAATAATAAATTATATCTTTGAAAGAACAAGAAAAGAAAAGGGGAGGCATGTTAAAAAATATGGCTATTTGGCTTTGGCCGGGTTTACCGCTATCCCATTACCCTTTAGCGGGGTATGGACTGCGTCTTTGGTAGCTTATCTATTTGGATTAAATTATAAAAAAGCTTTTTTTTCAATTATTCTTGGGGCTATAGTTTCTGCATCGATAGTTACTGCAGTGACTATGACCGGAGAAACAATAATAGAAAACGGAGGGCTCAAGCTGGTTGGACTTTTGCTTTTGCTTGTTTTGTTCTATTATTATTTATGCGTTAACAATAACGATAACAATAAAAAAACATGAGTAAATTGGTTTTATACAGAAAATACAGACCGAAGAGCTTTAAGGATATCATAGGTCAAAAACACGTAGTTAAGACCTTAAAAAACGCAATAAAAAATGATAATATTTCTCACGCTTATCTTTTTGCCGGTCCTCGGGGAACGGGAAAGACGACTATGGCTCGTCTTTTGGCCAAGGCGGTAAATTGTGAGAAAAATTCAAGCCCTGAACCTTGTAATAAGTGTGATTCTTGTCAATCCATAAACGAAGGGAAAGCGGTTGATCTGATTGAGATTGACGCCGCTTCCCACCGGGGTATAGACGAAATAAGAGAGTTAAGGGAAGGTATAAGGTTTTCTCCCAACAAGCTCAAATACAAAGTATACATAATTGATGAAAGCCATCAGCTGACCAAGGGAGCGGCCAATGCCTTGCTCAAAACCCTGGAAGAGGCCCCCGAACACGCTATTTTCGTATTGGCGACGACCGAACCACAAAAGATGCTTCCGACCATAATTTCCAGATGTCAGAGGTTTGATTTTAAAAAGCTGAATTTAGCGGAGATAATTCAAAAGCTGGAAAAGATTTTAAAAGCGGAAGGAATTGAAACCGACAAGAGATCTCTGGAAATGATTGCTACCGCCGCCGCCGGATCTTTTCGGGATGCCGAAAGTTTCCTGGATCAAATTTTAACGTTTACCGAAGACAAGCTAAAAAAAGAAGACGTTAAGGATTTATTGGGTCTCATTGAAACTGAATACCTGTTTAATTTTGTCGAGCTTCTAATTGAACAGGAAAGGGTCAAGGCCATAAATTACCTGGAAGAGCTTTATAAAGAAGGTATCAATCTGGAAGAGTTTCACAGCTCACTTTTGGAATACTTGCGACAACTTTTAATCTTGAGCTTGTCAGAGGCGGATTTGAAAAATGAGGAAAGTTCAGTGATAACCGGTTTGCGCGTCAGTTTTACAAAGCAGGAACTAAAAAAACTTAAAAAACAATCGGAGAAAATAAAACCTGAAAAGATTACGGAAATGATGGAGTCCTTTTTGGATGCCGGAAGAAGAATGGATTACTCTCCGATACCCCAGCTTCCCATCGAAATGGCCATTGTTGAAATTACCACTTGAGTTTTTGCGGGATGGTGTAACGGTAGCACGCCGGGTTCTGGTCTCGGTAATCCAGGTTCGAGTCCTGGTCCCGCAGCATTTTAAAATTAATGCCTCTCAGGCATTAATTTTTAAATAATTGTGAGACTGTGGGGAGTAGAGGAGTAGAAACCGAACTAAAATCAATTCAGCGGAATGATACGAGTTCATATTCTAGGCCCGAGGAGTAAAAGATATTATTAAATATCTTGTCGACGAGAACGACG
>PWHM01000006.1 GCA_003554915.1 Candidatus Nealsoniibacteriota bacterium | reverse complement strand
TTTACAGACCTTTATAGATCACGAAACGATGACTCCGGAATGCAGCAGTTTGGTATTTATTCCGGAATAGTTTAAAAATGAGAGATTAATCAATTTCAATACTACCGTATTTTTCTTTTTCCTCGGCTCTTTTAAGGGCCGTTATTATTTTGGACAGATTTCCGTTTAGCACTTCTTCCAAGTTATGCCAACTTTTTTCAATGCGGTGATCAGTGACCCTGTCTTGCAGGTAGTTGTAAGTTCTAATCTTTTGAGACCTTTTCGCCTCACCGATTTGCGACCTTCTCTTTTTTTCTTGCTTCTCTCTTATTTTTTTCTGTCTGTGTTCCAGGATTTTCGCTTTTAAAATGCTCATCGCGTTTTCTTTATTTTGGTTTTGACTTCTCTCGTTCTGTGAAGAAACTACGACTCCCGTTGGTTTGTGGGTTATTCTCACCGCCGAATCCCTGGTGTTTACATATTGGCCACCGGGCCCGCTGGCTCTGTAGGTATCTATTCTTAGGTCTTGAGGATCTATCTCAATTTTCGTTTTCTTATCCGGCTCCGGCAGAACGGCTACCGAAACGGTGGAAGTATGAATCCTTCCCGATTTTTCCGTTTCCGGAACTCTTTGGACTCTGTGGACTCCACCTTCATATTTCAAGTCGTTAAAAATTCCTTTACCTTTTAGCTTGAATGTAATTGATTTGAAACCGCCTATATCGGCCTTGTTTTTATTTAAAATTCTTGATTTCCACCCTTTATCATCTATAAAACGGGAATACATATTGAAAAGATCTCCGGAAAAAAGACTGGCCTCGTCACCTCCGGCCCCCGCTCGTATTTCCATAATCACCGAATCAGCGGAAACTCCTTCCTGCTTTTGGCTTTTCTTTTCTTCCCTTTGAATGATTAGTCTTTTGAGCTGTTTTTTCAGCTCCTCTTTTTTATCTTTTAAGGATTTTAATTCTTCCTTGGCTAATTCGGCAAGCTCCCCGTCACCCTCGGCGAGCTCTTTATTTTCTTTCAGCTCCTTTTTTATTTTTTCATACTGATCAATCTTTTTAACGACGTCTTCCAGTTCGCTTCTTTTCTTGGAAAGCTCTCCGAATCTTTGAGAATCCGAAATCTGATCCGGATTTTTTAATCTTTCGGTAACCTCTTCAAACTCTTTTTTTATTTCTTCTATTTTTGACATAAATCACATTCATTGACCCTATTTCTACGCCCCAGGGGCGTAGAAATAGGGGAGGTTTATATATAAAAAGCTAATCTATAAATTAAAACAAAACAAAAAGCCCATCTGAAAGAGGGCTTTGATTTTAAAACGCTAATTTTCTTCTTTCGTGTCTTTCTTTGACTTCTTTTTTTCGGAAGAATCTTCCTCTTTTTCTTCCTCTTTTTTTTCTTCCTTTTCTTTTTTTGCCTTCTTCTTCCTCTTTTTTTCTTCCTTCTTCTTCTCTTTTTCTGCTCTTTCCATTTTCTTTTTGAATTTTTCAACTCTTCCCATCTTATCTACAATTTTTTCCTTGCCCGTATAGAAAGGATGGCAGTTGGAGCAGATTTCCACTTCCAAGTCTTCCTTTGTTGATTTCACCTCAAAGGTTTTTCCGCAAGCGCATTCTATTTTAGTCTCTTTTAATTCCGGATGTATCTCTTTTTTCATAATTTTTCTCTTAAACTAATCCCACTTTACCAGAAAAAGGTAAAATTATCAAGTGTAAATAAAAAACCGACCCTTGACCTGGGTCGGTTGAGCTTTTTATTTTGTCTCGAATCTTTTTTATTCCACCGTGAAATTTATCGCAGGAGTTGGTGAGTTATCGTTTCTTATATACGCTTTATACTCACCGGGCTCCAAGCCAGCTTCTTTAACGTTAACGGTGGTGAATGTCGATCTTGTCTCTTGAGAGTCAATCGGATAGGATCCCCATTCATCAACATACACTATTTCGTTGTTTTGATTCATTATTTTAGTCGTTTTTTGATGCTCCCGCTCTTCATCGGTAAGGTTGGTTATATCAAATGTGATTGAAAATCTCTCTCTTTCTTCTTCATCTCTCAACCATACCAAATAATCAATCTCAAGATCAAAATATTGTTCTTCGAATACAGCTTTAATCTCTTTCTCCTCATTCATCAATATGCCGGTTTCTCTTTCATATTTTCTTTCAACACCCTCCCATTGGTCAAAGACCCACCCTGCATCGGGTACGGCGATCAGATCGAGTATTGCCCCTTTCTCAACTGCATTTTGACCCTCTTCAAGATTTTTAACTGTTCCGTTTCCCATTATATCAAGTTCCAAAACGACTGTTTCAATCGGGACTTCGGCCCCTTCTTCGCATCCGCCCAAAGCCAGGGCAAAAATAATTATCAGTGCCAAAACTGAAATCTTTCTCATTTTTTCCACTCCCTTCGTTTTTTTACTTGTCAATGAACTTCCTTAGAAATCCTATCTCTGCGATGTTTATACCAATAACTGTAATTAATGTCAAATAAAAGGCGGCATTGAGCTGTCTTAAATTTAAAAAAACAGTTTTTCGACAAAACTCATAACCTGCTCGGTGAATTTACCGGTTTTTTTGACCTTTTTTATGATTTTGCTATACTAATTCAAGTCAAATATTAATTATGAAAAATAACAAAAAAACGTTTCTCTCAGTCAAAATAAATTTTAAATTACTTTCCTTTTTTATAGTTTTAGTATTTGCCTTCGTTTCTTTTTCTTTTTTATTGGGGGGGGCGGAAGAAAATCCGGAGGATTATTTAATCTATGCCGGAAGTTCGCCGGAAGACGGTTGGTATTGTGCCGATGAGGTTTTTGAAGCGCCAACACACACCCTAACCGTAACCTCCGACTCCGGTGGTAGAACCAGTCCTTCCGGAACCAACACCTACGAAGAAGGTCATCGGGCATACATTTATGCCTATGCCGAGGATGGTTATGCTTTTGATGAATGGTCGGAAGCCTGTAGCGGAACGACCTCTTCTTGTAGTGTTTTAATGGACTCCGACAAATCCGTCCACGCCAATTTTGAAGAGGAAGTGGAAACCCATTATATTCGTTGTTTACGCTCCGGATTGGGTTCTTTCGGTGGTGACTGTGGTACACATGTTGAACACGGTGAAAATGCCACGGTGGAAGCGATTCCGGATTCCGGCTGGGAATTCGATAGGTGGCACGAAGACTCTGACGCCTCCGGCACGAATCCGACATACATTATTAATAACGTAACGGAAAACAAGACGGTTTTTGCTTATTTTGAACCGGAAGGATATAAAATTACCTGTTCCGTCGGCACCGGAAGTGGTTCCCTGGGAGGTGATTGCGGAGAGACTGTTGAAGATGGCGAAAGTGCTATAGTGAGAGCATATTCCGATCCGGGTTTTACTTTCAGTGTTTGGCATGGTGACATACATGCCACCAGCAGTAGCCACACAATCACTAATATTACTGATGACATAGAAGCCATTGCTAATTTTGAACTGGCATATGATGAAAATGATAACGATGATCCGCCGGAAGAAGATGAAGATGATTGTTATTGTGATTGCATTTGTGAAGATTCCGGCTGTTCCAATAATAAAAATTGCTATGATTGTTGCATGCATGAAGGTTATGATTCGAATACTTGTGTAGGATTATGTTATTAATTTTAAAAATATTATGAGTAAAAAAAGACTCTTAATTTTTGCAATTATTTTGATTACTATAATTGTCATCTTGATTGCCGGTTTTTTGATTGCAAACGCCAGAAAAGAAAGCTTTTTTCAAGACGAAACCCTTTGTATTAAAAGAGTGGAAGAGGGGAAAGATTTTATTGGCGACTCCCATAGAGAAATATCCGTTGATGAGCTGGATGAAGTTGAAGTAGAAGATTTCGGCTGGAAGAAGGGCTGCCTTATGTCCTATTTGCTTTCGTGCTCTGAAGAAGGTGAGGAATTTTCCATGGTCAGAATAACAATGAAAAAATATGATGAAAATAATATAGTGGATGCTTTTGATTATTTTCAGGAAAAAGCAGAAAGTCTTTTTTATGTCAGTGAAAAAAGGAATTTGAACGTAGGAAATACTTCTTTTAGTTTTCTTTATGAATTTGAAAGTGGGAACACGGCTGATGAGATAAGTTTTGTTCGTGATGATAATTTCGTAAAAATATATGGCATGGGACCGAAAGCCGATTATGATAAATTGCAGTCTATAGCCAAAGAAATAGACGCAAGACTAAGATTCCCTCATAGGCTCATCTATCAATAGTTTAAATTATAAAAAAGCCGACCCTCGAAAGGGCCGGTTGAGTCTTTTGTTTGAACTTTATTGGCTTTAAGTTCTTATTCTACTTTAAAGCCTATTGAAGTAATTGGAGCGTGCTGATTGAGTAAATAAGCTTTGTATTCTCCCTTTTTAAAACCCTCCTCTTCTTTTATCGGAACATGTATTGATCCCAAAATTTTTTGATTGGGTGACAATGTGTAGGGATCCAATCTGTCAACATATATTTCCTCGTTATTTTGATCGAAAATTTTCAAGGTTTCTGCAATCTCCCGATCTTCCTCCGATATATTGGTGATTTCATATTCCACGACGAAATCACCGTTCTCCCAATAGTCACCGACTATCTCCTGGGAGAAGTGTTTTTCTGTGAACCTTACTAAAATATCCTTATCCTCGTTCATGAGTAAACTTGCCTCTTTTTCATACATTTCCTCAGGTCCGATCCACGCGTGGAATACATGGCCTTCATTGGGCTGTGCTATAATATCTACGATGCTTCCTTTTTCCACTTCGTGCTCACCTTCTTCAAGATTTTCCAACTGACCGTTTTCCATTATAGCTTGGACTGTTCCGTTTCCCATTATACTAATTTCCAAAACCACAGTCTCAATGGGTTCTTCGGCTTCTCCGTCACAGCCAACCAAGACTAAAGCAAGAATAATTATCAGTGCTAAAACTGAAATCTTTCTCATTTTTTCCACTCCCTTCATCACGCTTTGTAATTTCATTGTCAATGAGCAAAATTACTGCTCTTATAGAATTTATAACAACAATTACAATTAATGTCAAATAAAAGGTGACAGCAAGCTACCTTTAAGTTACGGCAGAAAACATATTTTGATTAAAGTTCACCGTTTACTTGGATAAATTTACTCACTTTTTGACCTTTTTTATGATTTTGCTATACTTATTCAAGTTAAATATTAATTATGAAAAATAACAAAAAACTCATCGGTGCATTGGCCGTATTCTTTCTGATCTTCGCCTTGGCGATACTTGGCAGTAGGGTGGAGGTCGGAAATAATGAGTTTGAAAGCGATAGCACGGAAAGAGTTGATAGTGAAGTGGAAACGGATAAAAACTTAGCTCACAACAACGAAGACCGAAAGCCGGAACCCGCCGTGGCCGGAGCTTCCAGTGGAGTATATATCAGAGAGTATAGAGTATATGACGGTTATGATTATCACCCAACCGACACCGAAGATTGCAGGGATCTTGATGGTCGGGATTGTGACGGTGACTGGGTAATAGAAAGAAAACACCGCTGCGTTCCCAGTGGAAATTGTAAGGAGTACACAACCGACTACATAACCAATTGTGACACCAGCAGTGGCTGGGTTTGTTCCGGTTCGACCACTTGCGTCTATCGAGACTACACCTGTTCGGGCGGAAACTGCACTTATTCGACTACCGCTTCCGGAGATTGTTCTGACGTCGACGGCTGGTACTGTGAAATGGTAGGTGATACGGATAACGACGACAGGGTAAAAATGGAACATACTTGCTCAGGTGGCGGCTGTGACGGACAGGAAGTTGACAGGGAGTCTCTGGGAGATGAAAATGAGGACTGGTCTTTCAATGGCTACGGTGACAGAGTCTTCTGTTACGGTGACACCGACCCGGACACCGTTTGCGCATTCGGTGCCAGTCCCAGCCCGCCTTTCTCCGAAGCCAGATCCACTCCCATAGCTCATAACCTGACTTGGGAAAACGAGGATGATCATAACTACCAGGACTCCTCACATGAACCGTTTGACAATCATTACCCTTACTGCGGAAGCGACAATCCTCACTCAGTTCATCTCAGTTGGGAGTATCACTCCCAGACCGATCACGGCAAACAGTCTTCGGAAGTCAGAATAAAAGACGCCGACACCGACGAAACCGTATATGGACCGCAAGAGCTTTCCTCTGGAATTAATTCAATCAACGTCGGAGGATCCAATTTTGATTTCGATACGGAGTACACCTGGGAGGTTCGGGTTACGGATGAGAATGGATACACATCCGAATGGTTCAGCTCCACTTTTGAAACGGACAAAAATAGAGCCAATCCCGATTTCAGCTGGCAACCCAATCGTCCGTACATAGAAGAAAAAACATATTTTACGGATGAAAGCACATCCGGAGCCGAGCCCATTACCACTTACGAATGGGAATTTGAAGAAGCTAATCCCTCCACTGCTACCGGAACAACCGCCGAAACCGAATTCATAGGGGATTACGGCACAAAAGAAGCCAGGCTGAAAGTAACCGATAACGAAGGAGTTTCTTGCGGAATCATAAAAGGAGTTTTTGTTCGTCCCGTTTTGCCCAACTGGCAAGAGGTCTACTAAAATAAATTTAAGCCCAAAAAGACCGAGCGGACATTTAGTCCGCTCGGTTTATTGGATTCTTTGGACTGTAAATAAACGGTGCTTTCAACCGACGGTTAAAAACTCACCCAAAAAAGTGAGGTTCAACCTCACTTTTTAGTTTCTATCTTGATTTTTTACTTATTAATGTTATATTGGGAAAACGTCTGTTTTTTTATTTAAATGTTTGAAAGCAATAAATTTATGCCCAAAAAAGAAAAGAAAAAAGAAGAAAAGAAAGAAGAA
>PWHM01000075.1 GCA_003554915.1 Candidatus Nealsoniibacteriota bacterium | reverse complement strand
AGGGTTGTCTAAGTCCCGATCTGAAGGGAGGTCTGCCACAAAGCCGCCACAAATATCAACCATCATTCGTGTTGCTTCCGCCATTTCTTTGCCTTCATGTATTTTTGAAGCGTTGGCCATTACAGGATCAATAAAGTAAGTTCCAGAAGCCTCTTTTTTCCCCTCGTATGAGGCGGCAAGGCTGCAGCCGTAAAGTGTTTCAGCCCTGTGAATCATATCGACGATTTTTTGCCGGAGGTGGCTGGCGCGACCGGTGCCGTTATATTCCATGGCCAATTGAGCCGTTCCAATCATGCAGTCAATTTTTCCGGACTTGCAGCCGCCGTGGCTTTGCCGGTGGAAAGACGAAAAACGAATAACCATATCGGCTGCAAACTCCGTTTCTCCGCACATAAACACCCTTTCCCAGGGAACGAACACATTGTCGAAAATAAGAGTGGGGCAGTACTTGGAGTAACGGGTGTTTCCTATGTCACACCCCTCAATTTCACGCATATCAAGCGTGGAACGCCCGACTACATGGATAAGGCCCGGGGCGTCAGTGGGAACAGCAAAAGCCAGGGCATAATCCTTGTCTTCTTCACGCAAAGCTCTTGTTGGCAGGACAATTACTTCATGTGAAGACAAAGAACCGGTTTGATGTGCCTTGGCTCCCCTGACTACAATACCGTCTTCGCGTTTTTCGACGACCCGTAAATACATGTCTTTGTCTTCCTGTTCACCAGGCCCCTTGGTGCGATCTCCTTTAACATCAGTGACTCCGGCGTTTGCGGTGAGGTCATTTTTCTGCATATATTTTAAAAACTTTATAAAATTGTCATTGTAATTTGTCCCGTATTTTTGATCTAGATCATATGTAATGATAGATAAGGTGGAGAGGCAGTCTAACCCGGTACACCTTTGATGGCAGGTCCCGACATAGTTACCAAGCCTGCGGTTGATTTTTACCCTGGCTACCAGGTCTTCAATTGAGGCAGGGGGCAAGGTGAAGCGGTTTACCGGTTCGTTAATCAAGGGACTTTCGGTAACAACGAGATTACGGTATTCATCCAATTCAGCTATCTCATAAGTTGCTCCTGTTGCCTCAATTCCAGGCCTTAAGCGGGGATTGTCAACTATGCTGGTAATTTTTTCGCCAAACATATATGCTGTGGGATCCATCTTTCTCAGAGATTCAATATATTCTTGTTTTGTTTTTAATCCCATTGAATAATCCTCCTTCTTTTAATTTGCTCTTTCTTATATCTTTTAAATCAAGTTGATGCGTTCTAACTCAACCTGCTTGAAGATTACTGCACTTGCTGGTTTTTCATGCTGGAGTTGCATCGGTTCAGTTTCTGCCTTTCGCCTGGATTGTCTTTTGATAAGTTTATCCAGAGCTTTCGCTCAAAGGCCATGTTCTACCCTGCCAACCCACTTTAGGCTTCGTTTCGCCGGTATTTTCATGCCTGCACTTTATGTTCGCTTCATTTATATGATATATTATCAAGCATATCACATAACTTGTAAAGGGCTTCATCCATAGCAGCTGTTTACATATGTAATAGCAATTTTATTATTGAGCCTGGATCCAGGGTTTTTATTTTAAAGCCCTGATTCGGTTCAAGCTTATCTTTAATAAATAAGAGCTGCCTTACAGGCAACCTGTAAAGCAGCTCTTTAAGATCCTGGATTATTGTGCTTATCTTTGAGCATTTAACCTGGTTTGGATTAAGGTTGCTTAGAACCTTTCTGGCCACCATTCGTCTGCATAGGGATCTTTTTCTTCATATTTTTCTACTGTTTCAACCCACAAGTCGAATATCTCCTGGGCTTCAGTGTATCCTTGTTCTTCTCTTTCTTCAATCCAATCTTCCCAGATCTGTTCGTTTACTTCCTGAAGGCGTTCTCTTTCTTCTTCAGGGAGCCTGATTATGTTTGTTCCTGCTTCTTCGTAGGCCTCCTTAGCTTCCAGGTTGGCTTCCAGGTAGATTTCTATGTTTCTTTCAATGGCTTCTTCAGATACTTCTTTGATAACTTCCTGGATATCTTCAGGCAACTCATTCCAGGTATCCAGGTTAATGGTAACCAGGCCAAAGTAGAAGCCTAGCTGACCTGATAACACCAGGTTGTCGGCCAGTGTGTGAAGATCACGCTCAACAAAGGTGTCAACCGGGAATACTGCGCCGTCTACAACCCCGCGCTCCATTGCTGAGTAAACGTCCGGGCCAGGGATAGCGCTAACGTCTGCTCCAAGCCGTTCCAGGACAGTTGAGGCGAGAGCAATGGAACGGATAGAGTAGCCGTCCAGGTCATCGACACTTTCTATTGGATCTGCTGTAAGCATTTCGAAGCTGTCCATCGAGCCTGGGAACAACACTTTCTGGTTCCATCTTTCTTCTAACTCAGCTTGCAATGATGGATGCTCTGCCATTTCAACCAGGGCCATATTGTGGGCGTAAATGCTGTCAGTTATGCCTGGCATTTCTGCAACCTGCCACAGGGGTGTTTTACCCGGGTGATAGCCAATTGGCAGCATTCCCATATCGAAAACACCTTCGGCGATGCCGTCAGGCTGTTCTTCAAAGTCGCCCAGAGCTCCACCTAAAATCATTTCTACCTCTACACGGCCGTCTGTACGTTCAGGAACTTCTTCTTTGAAATAGGGCAAACCTTCTTTAAAAGTTAATATGCTTGAAGGATCGTGAATAACAAGCTCATAAACCTCTTCTGGTTCTTCTGGTTCTTCCGGATCTACTTCTTCCGGTTCTTCGGGTTCCGGTTCCACTTCTTCCGGCTCACAGCCAGTAAGTGACAAACCAAATCCCATCATTAAAATACCTAGCAGTAAAGCCAGTAGTTTAATTTTCATTAAAAACAAACCCCCTTAAATTAAATAGCTATTCAGCTAACTCCACTCAACACGTTGCTTTGATTGCTCAAAATAATGTGTGTAGAAGCGGTTTGATCCCCCCTTATAAAGATTTATATGGGTTCAAATATTTTTGTGATAGCTATTTCTTAAATCCCTATTGCTCATTAAGGGCTTTAATTATTTCCTTGCAGAAATTTGGAAGGTCATTGGGTACTCTCGATGTAATAACGTGGTCATCTCTTACTACAGGCTCATTGATAAACTCAGCTCCCGCATTTACCAGGTCGTCTAACATTGCAGGCATACAGGTTGCCTTCCGTCCTTTTAAGGAATCTTTGATAGAGCAAAGCATCCAGGGTCCGTGACATATTGCAGCAAAAATAATTTTTTGGTTGTAGCATTCTTCCAGGAAAGCGATCAAATCTGGTGAGCGCCGCATTTTATCCGGGGCCCACCCTCCCGGGACAATTACTGCATCAAAATCTTTTGCTTTTGCATCCTTTGCTGCAACGAAGTCCTTAACGGTGGAAGGATTTAACCAGTTCCAATCAAATTCTCCGGCTTTAGTTTTGGTTACCTTTGGTTCTAGATAAGGTTTCACAGCATAATCATGTTTACTTTTGTACTCCTTTACTTGAGGTGCTACTGCCGTTACTGTAGCACCCTCTTCCTGAAAACGGTAGAAAGGATACCAAAACTCAGGATCTTCATATAAGTCCTCAACTATAATGGCAATATTCTTGCCTTCCAGGCTCATAGGCGCACCTCCATTATGACTTATGGTGTAGTGGGCAGTTTCAAGAAATAGAACACTGTTCCCTTTTTCCTTTCTTCTATCATAAACAACAATATCCTTCTTTTCAATAGAAAAAAATTATAAAAAATAAAGCCGTTTAAAACAGTTCGGCTTTACAGGGCAGATCTAAAATATTAGTTTTACTTTATTAGTTTTACTTTGCCTAAGTAATGTCAGGCTTTGTTGTGAGGTTGTTACTTTTATAACCCAATTCCCGGGATACTATTTTACTTACCTCTAATAGAGTTGAAAGAATATCTCTAAATAACTCTTCTGTCAATCGTTCAGATGGCACGGATATGCTAATTGAACCGGCAATTCCCCCGCTATAATCTTTTATAGGTACAGCTATACACTTTAACCAATTTTCATGCTCCTCATTGTCAAAGGCATACCCTTGCTCTCTGATTTGCTTCAGATTATCTTTTAACTTTTCCGGGTCGGTTATTGTTTTACTGGTGTAAGGGGGCAACCCATGTTTGTTTATTAATTTGTCAACTTCCTTACCAGGAAGGTAGGCAACGATAGCCCTGCCGAGTGCCGAACAATGAAAGGGGGCTGTTAAGCCTCTTGGCCGCATGGCTACTTGCTTTGTACTCATTATTCTATCAATGCTGATAATATTTTCATTGTCGTATATGGCCAGGCTCACTGTTTCGTCAAATTTTTGTGAGAGATGTTTGAGATGTGGTTTTGCATACTGAGAGATATCAAGTTGATCTACGGGTATTTTACCGAGGAAAAATAATTTCATGCCCAGTCTGTACTTTCCTGTGTCTGGGTTTTTCCGGACAAAATCTTCTGAACGCAGTGTCTCGAGGAACCTGGAAACTGTACTTTTATAAAGCCCTACCTTCTTACTTATTTCAATAACCCCAAGCTCAGGTTCTTCCAGGGAAAAGGCAGATAAAATACTCATGGCTTTTTCAACAGATTTGATCTGTTTAACCTTGTTTTCGGCCATTTAGTCATCTCTCCTGATTACAAAAAATATTTGGTTGTTTGCTGTGTTTCCTGGTATTTCTCAGTTATCCTATGGTTTATTTTAGTATACATAATTTTCATTTACAAGGGGCCTTTTATCAATCCTGATTGTGTCTGCTCAGCCGTGCTATGCTTGAGTGGTTATGATAGTTCTAATTATTAAAAATGGCAGGAGGGAAATAGAGAAATCAGGCTAATTTTTTATTGCATAAGGAAGGAAAATGTTTGACTACATTGAATTAAAAAATAAACCGAAAATATAGAACGATGTTCCAAGGCTTGGGACATCGTGTAAAAATATAGATATTACTTTAACGTATACGCTTAAGATCTGAGCGAATTTGGTTAGCAATAAAAGAAAGGAAGGGGTACAATGGAACCGGTTTATATAGGATTGCTCGGAGTGTTCATATTAATTCTGCTAATTGTTCTTGGCATGAAAGTATGGTTGGCGTTGGGCCTTGTTAGCCTCGTGGGCATTTATTTTATAAGAGGCGATATCGGTTTGGTTTACTCAACAATCAGGGGGTTGCCTTATCATGAGCTTGCTTCTTATGGGCTTGCTGTTATACCACTGTTTATTTTAATGGGTAATTTGGTCCATCATTTTGGTTACAGCAAAGAACTTTTTGAAACAGCTCAAAGATACCTTTCTTCGCTTAGAGGCGGTTTGGTTATGTCAGTAATAGCTGGATCTGCGGTGTTTGCTGCGACAAGTGGCTCTGGAATGGCTTCCTCTGCAGTTATGGGTAAGATAGCTCTGCCGCAAATGCTTAACTCTGGATATGATCGGAGCTTATCAGCCGGGAGTATCGCTGCTGCAGGCACATTAGCTTCGCTTATTCCCCCGAGCGCTCACCTTATTATATATGGATACATCGTCTACGCTGATATAGGACGGCTTTTCATTGCTGCCATTATTCCTGGAATCCTTTCTGCGCTAATCTATTTTCTTTATGTCTATGTCTGGACCCTAAAAAACCCTGCCGGGATTCCAGAAGTGAAGCCAGTAAAAAAGGGGTCTTTATGGAACGAACTTAAGCTTATGGCCAATTCATGGGTTATTATTGCGCTTGTTATATTCATTTTAGGCGGAATTTATTTTGGTATTTTTACACCTAATGAGGCTGGCGCTGCCGGAGCGCTTGCTGTGATTTTCCTGGGGATATTGACTGGAAGGGCAAGTTTGCAAAAAGTAATTAACAGTATTTTTGATACAGTAAAAACTACGGGTGCAATTTTTATTATTTATCTTGGCTCTATGTTTTTTGTTCGTTTCTTAACCCACAGCAGGCTTCCTTATATTTTTACTGATTGGTTGATAGCTTTACCACTACCTGATCTAGGGATACTAATCTGTATACTTTTGGTGTTTTTAGTTCTCGGTATGTTTATACCGCCCCTGGCATTAATTATGATAGCGGTTCCGGTCGTTTTCCCTACTGTGGAGGCACTGGGATTCCATGCTTTTTATTTTGGTATTCTGGTGATAAAGATTGTTGAAATGGGCATGATTACTCCCCCGGTAGGCATCAACTGCTTCATACTGGGAGGAATTATGCCTAAAGAGGTTCCTCTTGAATATGTTTTCAGAGGATCTGCCAGGTTTTTATTGATAGATCTAATTACCCTGGCTATTTTGATTGCCTTTCCGGTTCTATCGCTGTATCTGCCGGGTATGATGTAAACTGAACCTGGATTCAATCTTGAGTTGTATAAATATAACCACAATATGTTAATAGATTGTAACCTAAACCGAGGTGATTTTAATGAAGCTTTTTGAAAGAATTGAGAAAGTCAGTTTGTATTTAGCTCTTGCCTGCCTCGTAATTATGGTATTCTTTATGGCCTCAGAAATGTCAACTCGTTTGGGAGTGCCTCATCTGTTCCGTGATAGTTATGCGCTGGTAGGCTTTATGATGGTTGGAGTTACTTATCTTGGGCTTTCTTACATCCAAAGAGACGATGGCCACTTAAAGATGACCCTGCTTTTAAACAGGCTTCAAGAGAAAAATTCGAAGCTTGTAAAAGTGCTTTATAACTTGATTGAAATATTAACCTTAATTCTAATTATAGTAATAACAACCCAGGGAGCATGGCGGGCTTTCTTAATTAGCGATACGACAACTGAGCCTGGTACTTACCTGAACTGGTATATAAGGGCCCTGGTCCCGCTGGGTTTATCCGTATTTTGTGCTAGAATCATTATAGAAACTGTTGGACTTTTTTCTGAGCTGTTCAAAAAACAAAAGAGCAATCTAACCTGAGGGGCGCAGATTTTTGATCTAAATATCAAGCAATATTTCCGGATTATCCCGGACCATAGTCTTTATGCTTTGTTCAGGTATGCCATGATCCAGCATCACGTTAATATATTGCTTTAGCATCTTTACCGGGCTTGGATTGATTGGTTGCCCTCCGTCGGTAGCCATTACAGCATTTTGGGGGCCGATTGACTTTACTGCCTGGACGATAGTTTTTATGGATATGGGATTATTGACTACTTTTGTAGT
>PWHM01000002.1 GCA_003554915.1 Candidatus Nealsoniibacteriota bacterium | reverse complement strand
TCGTCATATTTTGGGCGGCTTCTTTTTATGTTGCTTTTTCTATTTGGAGCATAAGTGAAAGCTTAGGTATTCTTTCTTTTTTTATTGTCTCAATTATCAATCTTTTTGTTTTGATGGGCTATATGAAGATAGCGATTAAAATTCATGACGGTCACTCGGTCAGTCTGATGGATCTCTTTTTTTATTATCAAAAATTTTCCCCCTTTTTAATTTCCCTTTTACTTTATATTGCCGTAATTTTCCTGGGAATGCTTTTTGTAGTTATACCGGGGATATTTCTGGCCGTGAGATTTTCCTTCGCTCCTTTCTTTGCTCTGGAGGAAGACAGCTCCGCCTTGGAGCTGATGAAAAAAAGCTGGAAGACGACCGGCGGACACTTTTTCGACCTTTTAATATTTTATTTGATTTTAGTAGTTTTGAGTGTTATCGGGGCGACCGTTCTTTATATCGGCCTTGCTTTTACTTTACCGATAAGTTTAATAGCTGTAGTTTACGGCTATAGAAAGCTCTTGGCAATGAAAGAAAAAGAGGAGGTCGAAAAGGTGGCAACGATTAATTAATCAAGGGAAACTATTCGAGCTGCAAGCTGTTGGCAAGCTGAACTATAAATGGTAGAATTACACAATAAGTTTTAGCTTCTAAAAATAAACAGATAGGAGGGATGTTAAAAAAACTAACGTTAAAATAAATGTATTAGAAGTGAACTGTTGAGTTCGAGTATTGGGAGTGAACACTTGTTGGGAATAACCCCGGGAAAAATCATTATTTAATTAAAAAGATAAACAATTTACAATCAATAAAAGATGTTGATTTCTGAAGATAAGTTAAAAGATCTTTTAGTAGACTCGGAATATATTAAAGAGAGTGATTTTGAAATGACCCGGAAAGAGGCGGCCGGGAAAGAGGTTTCCTTGCAAAGACTGTTAGTTGAAAAGGGCTTGGTTAAGGATGAAAATTTAGGCAGGATAGTTGCTGATGAAACCGGCTACGAGTACGCCGACCTTAAAAAAGCGAATGTTGATGAGATCACCATCGGAATGCTGCATTACATTCCAGAAGTTGTGGCTTACTCTCAAAGAGCTATTGTTTTTGACGAGGATAATGAGGCAGTTAAAGTTGCTACCTCTAATCCGGAAAATTACGAGTTTTTCAAACTGTTGGAGAAAAAGGCCGGTAAAGAGGTGGAAGTGTTTTACGCCACTCCTTTCGATATGGATCAGGCTCTCAAGAGATACAGGGGGGATTTGTTGGCGGAAATGAAAGATATAATTCAAGAATTAGAAGACCCACAAACTGATGAGGGGGAAAATATTGTCAAATTAGTGGATTTGATTCTCGAATACGCTCATAGCAATATGGCCTCGGACATACACATCGAACCCCTGTCCGAATTTACGATTATCAGGTTCAGAATTGACGGAATATTGCATAAGGTCGCCGACTATCCTAAAAAGCTTCATAACCGAGTTGTTTCCAGGATTAAAATTATGTCCAAATTAAGGACCGATGAAAAAGCGGCTGCTCAGGATGGAAAATTTCAGTATCAAACAACCGGTGGTGATCTGGATATTCGTGTTTCGATAATGCCCACCACCGAGGGGGAGAACGCAGTTCTCAGGCTGTTAATGCAAAAGGGTAAAAGATTTACAATAGGTGACCTCGGACTTTTGGAGCATGATTTAAAAAAATTAAAAGCTGCAGCCAAGAAACCACACGGGATGATCATCGTAGTCGGACCAACCGGTTCCGGTAAGACGACCACTCTTTATTCGGTGCTTCAAATGCTTAATGATCGGAGCGTAAACATTATGACGATTGAAGATCCTACCGAATACAATATGGAGGGGATCCAACAAACTCAGGTGAATCCGGCTAAAGACATCACCTTCCCGAAAGGTCTAAAGAGCATCGTCCGTCAGGATCCGGATATTATCATGGTTGGTGAGATTCGTGACGAAGAAACGGTTGATATGGCTCTCAATTCAGCTATGACCGGACACTTGGTTTTGTCCACCATGCACGCCAATGATGCTGCTACTACTTTCCCGAGGTTTTTAGAAATGGGAGCAGAGCCTTTTCTGGTGGCCTCTTCCTTAAATGTGAGCATTGCCCAGAGACTTACCAGAACCATTTGTGAGGAATGTAAAAAGAGCTACTCCATAACGAAAGAAGAATTAGCTGTCTTGAAACAAGAAGATTTTTTAGCGAAAGTTTTAAAAAAAGTTGCCGAAAAGGAAAATCTGAAGGATATAAATTTTTATAAAGGAGAAGGTTGCAAATTTTGCAATGGAACGGGATATGACGGCAGAACGGCTATTTTTGAGGTGTTGGAAGTAACCGAAGGAATCAGGGGTTCGATAGTCCAGAGGGCTTCTGCCGATGCTATAAAGAAGAAAGCTATAGAGGAGGGGATGACCACTATGATTCATGATGGTCTCACTAAAGCACTTCGCGGAATTACGACTTTTGAAGAAATAGTTCGGGCAACTAAATCTTAATAATTAATCCGCTTAAATTTCGTAAAATATATAATGTTAATATTTTAAAATGTCTCTACTGGAAAAAGTAAGCACACAAGAAAAGGTTGATTTCGTTAAAAATCTATCACTGCTTGTAAAAAGCGGTAAGCCGATCAATGAAGCCTTTGACCTTTTAGCTAAGCAGGCTGAATCTCCGGTTTTGAAAGAAACTTTTAGTTCGGCTAAGAAAGAATCAGAAAAAGGTGTTCCCCTTTATCAATCTTTTGAGAACAGCCCGCATTTCGGTAAAATATTCGTTAGTTTTATAAGAGCCGGAGAAGAATCGGGAACTTTGGATGAAAATTTAGATTATTTATCCAATTGGTTGGAAAGAAGTAACAATTTGGAAAAAAAGCTCAGTTCAGCTACTCTTTATCCAAAGATAATTGTTTCTTTCGCCGTTATTTTGGGTGCCGGGTTATCTATTTTTGTCCTGCCTCAGCTCGTTCCTATTTTTGAAACCCTGGACGTCGAATTACCGATTGCTACTCGTATTTTACTTTGGGTTTCGGAACTGATGCAAAATTTCGGGCTTTATATAGTAGGCGGAATTTTAGGATTCATTCTTTGGGTTTACTTGCTTTTAAAAATTAGAACGGTCAAAAGAATATGGGATATTGTTTTGCTTAAATTGCCGATTGCGGGAGATATTTCCGGGGACTATCAACTGACGATTATAGCTCAGCTCATGTCCACTCTTTTGAGAAGTAATCTGACCATTAATGAATCTTTGGATATTATCTCCGAGTCGGTTACCAACATCAAATATGAAGAAGCTTTGGAAATTATTCAAAAAAGAGTAGCCAAGGGAACCAGCCTCGCCCAAACGATGAAAGATTATCCGGGTTTATTCCCCAATGTTTTTGTTTCCATAGTCACCGTAGGGGAGCAGACGGGATCTTATGACGAGTCGTTTCAATATTTAGCTGATTTTTTCTCAGACAAGGTTACAACCAAAACTGAAAAATTACCGGTTATAATCGAACCGGTCTTACTTATAACCATTGGTGTTTTCGTAGCTTTCATTGCCGGGGCTATTATTTTACCGGTTTATGAAGTGACACAGGGTTTGTAAAGTGAGAATTGTTTGAATAATATTAGTTTTTACCACACACGAAATGGAAAAGAGTAATCGATATTAAAAAATGAATAAAAAGGAGAATGAGGAACAATTAAATAATGAATCAAAAAAAGACCGAAATTCGGATAAAAAAAGGCCGGGAGAGGGTGTCGGAGGTCAGTCAAAAGAAGAAAAGAATAAATCAGCCGGCTCTTCAGGTGGTAGAAAAGAGTTAGCCGACAGTAAATCCGAATTAATTTCCAAGAAAAAATCTTTAGAAGAAGAGATTCATTCAAAAAGGGAGAAAGAGAAGAGATTAAAAAAAGAAAAATTAAGAATTCAAGCGAAGGAAAAAAGAGAGGATGATCCGGATAAGAAAAAGCAAATTGAAAGGGAAAGGTGGGAAATTGAAGACAAAAGAAGGATGCTCGAAAAGGAAATTTGGAACATGGAAGACGAAATACTTAAAATCCATGAAAAAATAAAAGGAACAGAAAGAAAGCTGGGTGTCCGGGACGAAGTAGACAAAGAGATTGACCCAAAAGAAAAACAAGAGAAAGGAGGGCAAGGTCAGAGTAAAAGAGAGAAAGAAAAGAGAGAAAAATTTCTACAAGAACTTGAAAAAAAGTTAGAAGAAGCATTTCCATCGTCTTCTGAGCAACTGTACGAAGAAGAAAAAAAAGAGACCAAGATAAAGAAAAACAAGATAAAGAAAAAATCGAAAAAGAAGAAGAGGAGAAAAAAAGAAAAAAGCAAACCACTCCAAAAACCGGGAATAATAGAAAAAATAAAGCTTGCATTCAAAGATCTTTTTCCGATAACCAGACGTTTATTTGTAGGAGTGGATATTAGTGATCATTCTATTGAAATTATGCTTTTGAAAAATAATGGAGCAATAGCTTCTTATGGCCGCACCATTATTGGAGAAGGTGCCGTAAAAAATGGAAAGATCATGAACCCGAAAGGACTTTCCAAAGCTTTTAAGGAAACTTTGAAAAAGAGCAAACCACAGCCATTGGATATTCCGGGATTTACGATAAAAGAGAAAAAGATAAAGTTTAGAAGAAAATTCCACAAAGCAATAATAAGCTTGCCCGATTCGAAAACATATATACAAACGTTCGAGCTTGACAATAAAAGAAATCTTTACGGGCAGATAGGAGATAAAATTCAAAAGACAATTCCCTTCGATCCAAGTGAGCTTTATTGGAGTTTTGTTGAGATTCCGACCAAGGGTAAGGTCAGAATTTTATGTGTGGCTGCACAAAGAAGTATAATTGATCTTTATATTTACTTTTTGAAATCAGCCAACATTGAACCGGTCGCTTTCGAAGTTGAAGGAGTTTCAATAGGAAGAGCTCTTTTACCGATTAAGGTTGTAAGTAAAAGCAAAAGAAAAAAGAAAAACACAAAGGTTATGGCTGACGGTAAAGAGAGGATGATAATCGATATGGGAGCCAGAACTTCTATAATTAATATTTTCAATAAGGATGCGGAGTTGATTGTTTCCGTTTCTCTCCCTTATGCCGGACATTATCTGACTAAGAAATTGGCTGAACACTTGGATGTTTCAAAAAGAAAAGCTGAAGAGGTGAAACAAAGTGAAGGATTTAAAAAAGACGGCAAAGCCTTTGCCGGTCTGAAAGAGCACGGTGAAAAAATAGTCCAAGAAATCAAGGAAGCAAACAAATATTATAGTCGTAAATTCGAAGGTAATGTGGAAGAAATAGTATTAACCGGCGGAACTGCTCTCTTACCGGACATAGACAAGTTTTTAAATAACAGAGTAGAGCCCGAAGTAAAGAGAGGAGATCCTTTGAAGAAAATCAGGAACGAACAGGTATTGAAAGGTAAAGATTCATTACTTTATTCCAATGTAATCGGATTAGCACTAAAATCTTTAGAAGAAGATCCGATAAACGATGGCATAAATCTGCTTCCCGAGGAAGTTATAAGCCAGGCAAAAAAGAATGAAAAGGCGGAACGAAAATCAGTTCTCTTTGCCGCTTTATTCATTATGATTCTCGGTCTTTCCATTTTGGGTGCCACCGTTTATTATTTCTTCTTCAGCACATCTTCAATACCCCAGCAGACGGTACGAGATAGTGTAATTCGAAAATTGGACGAAATGAAAAGAGGTGAGGAGTTCAAGGGTATAGCAGTGGTTAGTGAAGGCTTGGATGAACCGGTAAACATTTATGAAGATTTGGGAGCTCAAGCGGTTGTAGGAGAGGTAAAACCGGGAACAAAACATGAAATAATCGAACAAAATCTCGGTTGGGTAAAGATCAGGTTCGAAGACGGCGAAGGTTGGATTGAAATTGGTTATTTGGAAGAGGTGGAAATAACAGAAGTTCAGCCGGAAGAAGAACAAGTTGAGGATCTCGACAGTGAAGAAAGTGAGTGGGAAGACATCGAAAGAGAAGAGGTTGAAGAACTTGCATCGGATCAAGTGGTTGAAATCAGTTCGGATGCCGATGCGCCACATATCAGAGAGCTTCCCGAGCCCGATGCTCCGACGCTATCTACAGTCGAAGCGGGAGCTACTTATAGATTACTTGAAGAGGAAGAGGGTTGGGTCATGATAGAAGTGGAAGAGGAAAGAGGGTGGATTTCCAAAGACCATCTCAAGGAAGAACAGGAAGAAGACACGGAAGATGAAGACCTCGAGGAAGAAGATGAGGAGGTTGATGACGACATCATCGAGGAGGAGCCGGAAGATTAATAATAATTTAAAAATTATGAGTAATAAGAAAATAAATTTGGAAGGAGGTAAAAAGGAAAAAATAACAAAAACTCCTTTTTACATAAATATAATCTTTTTTCTGCTTTTGGGACTTACTCTTTTATTTTTTGTAGTTTATTATATTACCTTTATGCCCGTACCATCCGAGCTGGAATTTTTAAAGGAGCAGGCATTAACAGTTTTGGAGTTAGAAGATTCTTCCAAAGAGGCTCCGGTTGACTTGATAATCATAATTGAAGCAGAGGAGGCAAAAGTTTATTCCGAACCCGATGAAGAGTCAGAGATTATTACAGAGTTTATCGAAAGCGGTCTTTATGAGAAAGTTAATTCTACAAGCAACTGGGTTAAGATTCAGTCCGGAGATAAGACGGTGACAGGATGGATTGAAAATCAATATGTAGAAGAAATTATTGCCGATTAGTTTACAAAATAATTTTAATTTAATATAATTAGGAAGTACAGAGATTTCAATAAATAAAAATATGAAAGATAAAAACCAGGATTTTACACTAATTGAGCCCCGAACCGGAACAAGTTCGGTACGGGGCAGGCTTTTAAACAATGAAGAGGATGAAGGTTTCACTCTTATAGAATTACTTATCGTAATCGGTATCATCGCCATTTTAGCTTCAGCGGTAATAGTATCGATAAATCCCGGACGACAATTCGCTCAAGCCAGAAACGCCACCAGGTGGTCGCATATGAATTCACTGGTAAATTCGGTTTATTCTTATGCCATCATACATGATGGGCAGTATCCCGATTGTATAGTTAACCCCGGTGATCAAGGGACAGCCGAGGATGAGTATAATTATAATGATGGAGCATTTGATGGATTCATAGACGCCAGTGCTTGTGCCGGTGAACTGATCCCCGTTTTTACCAGTGGAATTCCCGGTGATCCTCAGGCTGGCGAAACTATAGATACAGATAGTGTTGCTGAT
>PWHM01000015.1 GCA_003554915.1 Candidatus Nealsoniibacteriota bacterium | reverse complement strand
GCACGGCCTTTCCGCTTTGCGGAAAGAAAATCCTCGAGAGAGCAGAGCCCGAATTCCCGCTGGGAATTCTTGAGGCTCGGTTCTTGCAAAAGGGGTGTCGAGTAAATGTGACCCCGAGGGGATTTGAACCCCTGTTACCAGGATGAAAACCTGGCGTCCTGGGCCAAGCTAGACGACGGGGCCATGCTTTCAATTGAATTCTGTTGTAGTATAATGAAATATTGAAAAAAATCAAGCATTGTATGAAAATACTGGCCGTAGAGACTTCGTGTGACGACACCTGTATATCCGTTTTGAAAGTAAAAAACGGAAATTTTGAATTTCTATCCGATATTGTTTCTTCTCAAACCGAAGTTCATAAAAAGTGGGGCGGAGTTTATCCCACCCTGGCAAGAAGAGAGCATCAAAAAAATTTAGTACCCGTCTTGGAAAAAACCTTGAAAGAAGCCGGCTTATTGAAAAAAGGAAACTCTTCAGCAGAAATAAAAGATGTTTTAAAGAGAGAGGAGATTCTTTTGAAAAAAACCGAGAAGTTTTTGTCTTCATATAAAAAACCGGAAGTGGATCTTTTGGCCGTAACCGTCGGTCCGGGCCTGGACCCTTCTTTGTGGATGGGAATAAATTTCATCAAAGCTCTGGCCAAAGCTTGGCAATTGGAAATCATTCCCGTAAATCACATAAAAGCACACTTTTTCGCCCCTATGGTTTTAAAAGACTCTCCTTTCCCTGCTGTCTCTTTGATTGCCAGTGGTGGTCATACTCAACTTGTCTTTTCCGAAAACTTGAACACTCACCGAGTCTTGGGAAAAACCAGAGACGACGCGGCCGGAGAGTGTTTTGACAAAACGGCTCGAATTTTAGGCCTCGACTACCCGGGGGGACCGGAGATAGAAAAGTTGGCGAAAAAGGATTCCAAAAAAGAAGTAAAGTTTCCCCGACCGATGATGAAAAGCGATAACTATGATTTCAGTTTTTCCGGATTAAAAACGGCTGTTTTGTACAAGTGGAAAGATGAAAAGGATAAATCCGAAAACTTCAGAGTGGCAATGGCCGAAGAAATACAAGAAGCGATAACCGACGTTCTGACGGAAAAAACCTTCAGAGCCGCCGAAAATAGAAAGGCGAAAGCGGTCATTTTGGGGGGAGGGGTTTCGGCCAACGAGCGTCTTCGTGAAAAATTCAAGAAGAGGGCGGAAAGTAAGAAATTGAGTTTAATTTTACCGAATTTGGATTTTTCAACGGATAACGCCAAGATGATTGCCGTAACCGCTTATCATGAATGGAAAAAAGGAGGAGAAACGCCCTGGAAAGAACTAAAATCAAAGCCAAACCTTAAAATAAACTGAAAAATTTGCTATACTGAAGTATTATGAATATACCAAAAGCATACAAGCCGAACAAAAAAGAAAAAGGAATTTATAAGCTTTGGGAGAAAACGGGACACTTCAATCCGGAGAATCTACCCGACCGCCACGAAGATCCCTTTACCGTATTGATGCCCCCTCCCAACGCCAACGACCCTCTTCACATAGGACACGCTGTTTTTACCACCTTGCAAGACATAATGATCCGCTACAATCGTATGCAAGGTAAAAAAGCTCTCTGGCTACCGGGAGCCGATCACGCCGGATTCGAAACCCAGGTTGTTTTTGAGCGAAAGCTGGAAGAAAAAGGAAAAACACGTCTGAACATGGAAAGAGAGGAGTTTTATAAGCAGGTATGGGACTACACTCAAGAAAACAGAAAAGTTGTCAAAAAACAGATTAAAAAACTGGGGGCTTCTTGTGATTGGAGTAGAGATACCTTTACCTTGGATGAAAAAGTCGTCGAGACCACTTATAAAACCTTCAAAAAGATGGCCGACGAGGGTTTGATTTACAGAAGAAAAAGATTGGTTAACTATTGCACTAATCATGAGACCGCTTTTTCCGATCTGGAAGTAGAACACGTCACAAGAAAGACTCCACTCTATTACATAAAATACGGACCGTTTATTTTAGCGACCACCAGACCGGAAACGAAATTCGGTGATACGGCCATAGCCGTTCATCCGGAAGACAGAAAGCACAGAAAATACGTGGGAAAAGAAATAACCGTAAAAACCCTTTTGGGCGAAAGAAAAATTAAGATAATAGCCGACGAAGCGGTGGACAGAGAATTCGGCACGGGAGCGGTAAAAGTAACTCCCGCTCACTCGGAAGTGGATTTTGAAATCTGGCAGCGACACAAAGACGAAATGCCCGAACCGATTGAAGTAATAGACAAAAACGGAAAAATGACCGAAGCAGCCGGTCCTTACGCCGGAATGCCGGTCAAAAAGGCACGAAAAAAAGTGGCTAAAGATTTGAAAAAAGAAGGCCTGTTGCAGAGAACGGATGAGGATTACGAGCACAATTTGTCCGTTTGCTACAAGTGCGAAAAAGAAATTGAACCGCTGCTTATGAAACAGTGGTTCATAGATATCGAACCCTTGGCGAAGCCGGCCATAAAAGCGGTGAAAAAGGGAGATGTAGAAATAATTCCCGATAATTACAGAAAAGTTTACCTTCATTGGATGGAAAACATCAAGGATTGGAACGTTTCCCGTCAAAATTGGTGGGGTATAGAAATTCCGGCTTGGAAATGCACGGATTGCTCAACCGAAGAAGACGAAGAGTGGATCATAACCGAAGGGGAAAAGCCCGAGAAATGCCCCGAATGTGAAGGGAATAATTTAGAGCAAGACGAAGATGTTTTCGATACCTGGTTTTCTTCCGGCCAGTGGCCTTTTGCTACACTTCTAAGTGAAGACGAACCGGAACTTGAAAAGTACTACCCGACTTCGGTAATGGAGACCGGTTACGACATACTCTTTTTCTGGGTAGCCAGAATGATAATGATGGGACTCTACAAAACCGGAAAAGCTCCTTTCGAAACCGTCTACCTGCACGGATTGGTGAGGGATAAAAATCGAGAAAAAATGTCCAAATCAAAAGGAAATGTAATTAACCCCATAGAAGTAGCTGAAAGATACGGGACCGATGCTTTAAGAATGAGTCTTACGATAGGAAACATGCCCGGCAAGGACGTGACCATATCGGAAAACGAGATAAAAGGCTATAGAAATTATGTAAACAAAATTTGGAACATGTTCAGGTTTTTAATGCTCAGATGTGAAGATTACGATCCGGGTTCATCTCCGAAATTAAGCAAGAAGGACAAGAAGTTAATGAAAGAATTTGAAAAAAAAGCGAAAGAGATCACTTCTGACATCGAAAATTTCGAATTTTCTCACGCTGCGGAAAGTCTCTACCACTACAGCTGGCATCGTTTCGCCGACGAAATAATAGAAGAGTCGAAATCCGTTCTGGATGACGAAAAAAAGAAAAAGGGAAGGCAAAAAACCCTAATTACGATTTTTGCGGGAATATTAAAATTAGCTCATCCGTTCATACCTTTCGTCACGGAAGAAATATATCAAAAAATGCCACTTGACGAGAAAAAAGAGACTCTCATGATCGAAGAGTGGCCGGTTTAATGGAGAACATACCCCTTTTAATTATAGGAGTCCTACCCAGTCTCATCTGGCTGTTTTACTTTTTAAAAAAAGACAAGGATCCGGAACCGAAGATAATGATCTTTACGGTCTTCGTTTTAGGGGTCGGTGGAGCTCTCCTCGCCGCTTCTCTGCAGGTTCCCGTAAGGAACTTTATCTATTCGATAAACCTTACCGACTTATCTCAACCGAAAATAGCTTTAATCGGAATCCTGGACGCTTTCTTGGTCGTCGCTCTGCTGGA
Source organism: Candidatus Nealsoniibacteriota bacterium (assembly GCA_003554915.1). Classification (GTDB taxonomy): domain Bacteria; phylum Patescibacteriota; class Minisyncoccia; order Minisyncoccales; family PWPS01; genus PWPS01. The sequence goes on along the minus strand of PWHM01000015.1, from coordinate 3,526 downwards.
AGAGTCGGTTAAACTATTGGCGGTTATAGCAGGTGTCTTTCTTTTCAAAATCAGAGAACTCGACGAGCCGGTTGATCTGATAATTTACATGATAACGGCCGGTTTGGGATTCGCCGCTTTGGAAAACTATCTCTATTTTTCCCGGGTACCGCAAGAGCAATTGACGGAACTGATCTTTTTGCGATTTGCAATAACTACTCTTTTTCACGCCTTGTCGGCCGGTATTTTGGGTTATCTGTTAGCGCTTTCGATAAGAAAAATGAAAAAGTACATTGCTGTGTTGGGGCTTGTCATCGTGTCCTTTTTCCATGCCCTTTACAACGTGCTCATAGAGCTAATGGCTGAAAAAGAGGCTTTACTTTATCCCTGTCTTCTTTTAGGGCTCATCTTCATTCTTGCCCTGGCGCTTTTAGGATCAATCAAAAAAACCAAAGAAATGGAAAGTGTTTGTGAGCCGTTTTAGTTGCAAACTAACCCAAGAGGTGTTAAATTTAAATAAAAAACTATGACTGACAAAAATAAAAAAGAAAATAGCGAATGGGAAACCGAAAAGGTGAAAAAAGGAAAAGCAAAGAGCTGGCTCTCAAAAGAGGGAGAACTCACCGTAGACGTATACCGAACGGAAGAAAGTGTAGTAATCCAAACCACCATAGCCGGAGTAAGTAAGGAGGACTTGGATATAGTTACGGAAAAAGATATGGTTACCATCAAGGGAGAAAGAGAAAGGCCGGAGAAAGAAAAAATAGAAGAGTTTTTCATTGAAGAGTGTTTTTGGGGTCCCTTTTGTAGAGAAATTATTCTTCCCGAAGAGACCGATCCGTCAAGAATAAAAGCGACTATGAATAAGGGGGTTTTAACCATCAAAACACCCAGAATAGAGCGTGAAAAAAGAAGAGAGATTGACTTGGAAGAAAATGAATAGTTTACGGCCCATAATTCTCATAATCACCGCTTTTCTTTCCATGTTCATATCTGTGGCCGTATTAATTTTTTTTCTCTCTCCCAGCAGTATCAAATCCTACACCACCGGAGCTCCGTTGGTCCCGACTCCCAAAAAAGAGATAAAGGCCGCTCTGAAAGCGGTCGGTTTAACTTCCGAAGACAGATTTTTTGATCTGGGATCGGGAACGGGCAAGTCTTTGATAATAGCAAGTAAAGATTTCGGTGCCGAAGTGGTCGGGATAGACCACTCTCGCCCGAACGTTTTGATTTCAAGAATTAATCTCAAAGTCAAAAAGGTAAAAGGAAAAATCATTTGTCAGAATCTTTTAAAAACGGATTTGCGGGAAGCGGACGTTATTTTCACCTATCTCTCACCCTCGCTTATGGAAAAGCTGGAAAAAAAGATAAAAAAAGAGAAGGTGAGTTTGAGAGTGGCAAGTTATTGCTTTTCTTTTCCCGGCTTGAAAGAAGAAAAGGTGCTGAAGACGGCCAACGGAAAAAATATATTCATATACGACATTTAATGAAATGCTTTAATTTTCTTCCATTATAAAAACAAAAAAGACCGCTAAAACGGCCTTTTTCTGTGTGCCGAGGGTGGGACTCGAACCCACAAGCCCGTAAGGGCAGCAGGCCCTAAACCTACCGCGGTTGCCGGTTTCGCCACCTCGGCAAACCAAACCTCCTTTCGAAAAACGAAAGGAGGTTTTTAGTGAGTCGATACTAACTTATTACGAAGTTGATCATCCAGGGAACAGCCCAAGCGATAGCGGCAATAACCACACCGACGATAGCGTAGGTTATCATCTTTTTACCGGCAGCTATATCATCTTCCGATCCTCTCGCAGTCAAAATCTTATACCCTCCGTACATTACGAAGAGAACCACCAGAGCGACCATAAACCAGGTCAATATGTTTATCACCCGGTAAACGGCGTTGACCATACAGGCCAATGCTCCTTCTCCTTCATTATCATCCACCTGATAAGTCTCTCCCTCATCATAATCATGGTTTTCCGTAGAAAAATCTCTAACCATTGTGCATTCTTCCCACTCACCGAGTTGAGCGTCAGCTTCATGAAAGGGCACGAAAGACAGCCCGAAAGCCAAAATCAAGACTAAAGCCAATATTGTTTTTTTCATCTTTTTTTATTTATAACTAATAAGTTATAATCGACCTTTTTTCAAGTTCTTTTTTTATTTTATCACTTTGCTTATTTATTGCAAATAAGGTCAAGAAAACACATAATTTATAAGCCACAAAACAGCTCGAGCACCAACGATTATGAATACTCCCACCACGGTCCATTTTATTATATTTTTCCCTTTTTCCACATTCTCCGGATTCAATCCTCCGAACATATAAAAGGCACCTCCGATAACCACCATAAGCGGAATCAAAGCGAGACCTATCCAGATTAAAAGATTTATAAGCTCCGTTAAAAACTCATGAATGGTCTCGAAGCGTAACGGATTGGGAATTCTTACGTACTCTTCGTTGTTGCCGTTATTTGCAAAAACCATTCCCGTAAGAAAAAGAGAGTAAATGGTTCCGAGGAAAAAACTTGCCTTTCTTTTTGGGGTTTTTAGAAAGTTGTTCATAAATTATTTTTTAAAGATAAGTCCGTACTGATGCATTCCGGATTGAAATTCTTTTTCGAGCCGAAACCCTTTTTCTTCGGCCAGCTCTTTTACTTTTTCAGGAGAAACCTTTTCCAAACTTTTTCCGAAAGAAGACTCCTCAGCCCATTCGGTAATAAGCAAAAGACCACCCGGTTTCAAGATTCTTTCCGCTTCTTCAAGTACTCGGCTTTTATCGTCCACCTGAAAAAGAAAAATAGTCATCAAAACCAAATCGACTCTTTCATCGGAAATAGAAACTCCCTTTTCTATGTTTTCGTTCATTACCTTGACATTGGATATTCCCTTCCGGGAAAGATCACTTCTCAACACGGATAAGGGCTCTTTCATTATGTCTATAGCGTAAATTACACCGTCTTCAAGTCTTTCAGCCAAAGGTAGCACCCAGCTTCCGGAACCGCAGCCGAAATCGGCAACGGCCATATTCTTTTCAAGTGGTAAGTCGGCAATTATTTCTTCGGGATCTGTAAACATGTTTTTAAAAACAAGTTATTGAAGCGACTTTATCGTCTTTAGCTAATTTCATGACCCGTACTCCCTGAGTCACCCTGGACAGTTCGGAGATCTTATCTATGTTGGTTCTGATAACCTTCGCCTTTTTGGAAATGGCAACCAATTCTTTACCTTCGGGCACTACCCTGGCGGAAACTATCTGCCCCACTTTGGACGGATTGCTCAAAGTTTTTAATCCTACGCCACCTCTTTTTTGGGTTCTGTATTTTTCTATCGGGGTTCTTTTTCCGTACCCTTTCTCAGTTATAACGAAGAGATACTCATTTTTTTCATCTCTTATAATACCCATATCAACCACCTCATCGTTCTTTTTTAAGTCAACTCCTTTTACTCCCATGGCTTGTCTTCCCATCGGACGAGCTTCTTTTTCAGGAAATCTTATCGCCTTTCCTTTTTTGGTGATAATTATTATGTCATCATCTCCGGTCGT
>PWHM01000048.1 GCA_003554915.1 Candidatus Nealsoniibacteriota bacterium | reverse complement strand
CCGTCCATTTTGACGACTTCCTTTTCAATGGAATTTGCACAACTAATGCAGTGCATTCCCGATATGTCAAATTCTTTTTTCATCTTACTTATTTAAAAAACGCATAACTTTTATAATCTCCTCGATCATTTCTTGTTTTTTTTCTTCGTCGTCGGTTTCCATGGCGTGTCTGAAGCAGGTGTTGAGGTGGTTTCTCATAAGCTTCTCATGAGAAGATTTGAGCATCCCTATAACGGCCAGGTTTTGTTGCATTATGTCAATGCAATACTCGTCCTCTTCAACCATCTCAATCTGCTTTTGCAAGAGACTGCGAGCTTTCTTCAAGTTCGTTATTACTTTTTGTTTGTTATTTTTCATAACTTATTTTACGATTATTTTTATTTATTAATTGACTTGAAATAAATATTAAAGAAACGGTAAAAAATACAATCCCGAAAAGATCAAATTCGGCTCCCCCGAAAGGGAGTGCGGAAACCAGTGCCCCCATCCCGAAAAAGGATAAAAAAGAAATCGCCAAAACCCCGCAGGCTCCGCACCCGGCTCCCAAAAAGCTGAAGACCAACCCTCCGGTAGTTGCACTGACATACTTTTTATCAATACTTTTCCTTAATGTGACTTCCTTAAAAGCAACCAGATTGAGCCCGAACAAGACTGAAATCAAGACCGTAGTCACTCGTGAAAAAGACGTGAAACCCGAAAACGTGTTATGGACAACGCTCCTGAGATTAAAGATTATATTTCCCGAGCCGGACAGGGCGGAACCAACCGCTTGAAAATCCGTAATTACAATTAAAAAGAACCAAAACAGGCCGGTGGAAAGTAAAAATAAAATAAAATTTTTAAAGCTCGTAAGCGTAGAAAAAAACGCTTTGGCTCCGCATACGAGTCTTTTAACATGCATACACTCCTTGTTGATTTTCTTAATTATATAGGAAAAAAATTGCCAATGAAAGGATTACTCCCGGCAACAATCAACAAGAGAGGAAACTTTTTCTTTTAATTTAAAGAGGAAGGTGCTTTTTTCTTTTTTTGAAGTGTTTTTTAGCTCTTTTTTCTTGATCTTTTCCGAATCGCCTTCCTCACCGTCCAAGCTGAATGAATCTTTATTTACGGCCCAAAATAAGCTGTATAAGCTGTAAGAATGACTAAACATCTCATCGGCTTTCTTTTTGTTTTTTCGATCCAATTCTTTCATTCCCACTTCCATAAGCCTCATAGAGCCGGCAAGCAGATGCTTGGAAATGCACCACACTTCTCCCTCGTAATCGGTAACGATTTCTTTAAGCAGTTCTTTCCTGATGCTCCGTACCTCGTTTGCCAAATCGTAATAATTGCTTTTCCCGGTTTTCGAACCGGTAAAAACGAAATGCTCCTCTATACTTATCAGATTCATTAGCGCTAAAGACAAGTCCTGGTCGGAAGAAAGATCCATCTTTTCTTTTTCCGAAATTGATTCGATTTTTTCTTTTAATTTTTGTGCCTTTTGGGAATTGTTCATAGATTAAAAAAGAAAAATTTCTACGAATATTGAAACTAAAATCAATAAAGAAAAAGTGATAATCATGGTCTGGAAAGGATGCGTCTTCCCTCTTATCTCTTTTATCTTTTCGCTTAGCGGAGGGCTGAAAATCAGTACCAAAGCACCTATAACCGATCCCAAAAGAAATTGATTTATCATAAAAACCTCCCCGTATTCCCCCATAAAGGGAATAAAAATTCCATGCACGTCACCGAACAGAGTGGCGACGGGCAAAACGGTAAATATGAAAGAAAGTAGCCCGAAAAGATAATTCGGGATATTTTTAAACCTTTTAGCTACCAACAGCCCGACGGCAAATCCGAAGGCTCCTATGAACACTCCCACCGCTCCTTGGGAAACACCCAGCCAGACCGCAAAACCTCCCGCCGCACCGGCGCCTATAGTACAAAGCGGACAATGAGCCAAAACTCGCCCGGGAAGTAAAAGTAATAAAGCGGTAAAAACCGTTTTTTTCATAATTCCAAAAATAAATTACCCTTTAGGTTCGGTTCGGAAATCTCATAAATTTCGAAGGGCTCGTTTTTAAACCCTCCCATACCCGGTGATCCGGCCGGCATGCCGGCCATCCCGATTCCTTCTATCTCTTTACCGGTCTTTCTGAGTTCTTCTATGGCCTCCATGGGGATGTGCCCTTCCACCAGATAATCGTCTATTATTGTTGTATGGCAACTGGAAAGTTCCCGGGGAATGCCCCACTCATTTTTCAATTCACCGAGCTCAACATTGCTCAAAACTTTTTTCTCAACTTCGTAATTCCTACTCATTATATTCGCATACACCTCACAACACTGACAATTCTCTCCCATATACACCTCCATCTCTCCCCGGACCTCCCTCGGAGCTTGTAATAGATAAAATCCAAAAATCAAACCTATTATTATAGCTGCTGTAATAATTGTTTTTTTATTCATTTTATTTCCAATTAAATTTTTTACTTTCTCCACCTATTGATTCTATATGAAGAGTGAAATCGGAAAACTCGTTTTTGAAAATTAGGCTTCCCGCCCTGTGGTGACCTCCGGGAGGATCGCCAATCCATTCAACCGGATCATACCTTTGACCGTTGCTTTCTATATAAGAAACTTCCTTTAGGTTCTCTTCCAGATCAACGGTATGAGTATCCATAAAAATAACAATCTCCATGCCGGAATCAGAAATTATCGGTTCAACGTTAACAGTAACTTGACCCTCATCATTTATTTTTCGTGAAAAACTACTACCGGTCTCTTTGCCCACACCCTCAAAAACCAAAAGCGCGGTAAAAACAATAATAAGAAGGGCTGCTGACAACTTAAACGTTTTACTCATTTTTCATTTTGCTTATCAGGTATAAAATACCAATGAAATTCATAAGGATACCGGCTAAGAATATTTCCACTTGATAAATGGAAACAATTCCCGAAATACCGGTTAATCCTAAAACGGGCAAAAAGCTGACCAAATAATGACTGCAGCAAGAGATCATAGCCAATCCCGATGTAGAACCGGTGACAGCTACCGCTTTCCCGGAATTTCTAATATGGGAATATAACCCAACTTGAATTCCGAAGCCCAAGGCTAAAATCACTATATAGATTCCATATTCTGAAAGCTGGTCAACAACTTCTTGAAACCCTCCAATAAAAGTTACTATCGTGACAAACAAAGCAATTAAAAAGACAAAACCCAAAAATCCATAGAAAAAAGAGGAGCTTTTCACCTTAACATCCACCAACCATTCCGCCTCCGGCTGAGCCTTGCTCGATTCCTCTGTAGGTATTCGCCGTCAAGCTTACGTAGTCAACTTCCGTTCCTTCTTCTTCCATCATGGAAGCTTTTTCCGTGTGTTGGCCGGGAAAAAACAAAATTTTCCATTTTCCCACTTCGGCCAAAATTTCTTCATCGGTCATTTCGTCTCCGTGCTCCAAGATGAGATGCTTGGCAAGGCCTCGCATGGCAAAGCTGTGAGCACAGCCACAAGCAGGGTCTCCGTTTTCAAAGATGATCGACCGAGCTCCGCAGCAAAATTCACAAGACATACCGTCTTCCTTTTCGTAAAGAATGTGAATATATCTTTCCAAATCATCTCCCTCCAAAGTAAGATTCCTATCCAATTGAGCCAACTCTTCTATGGTGGCGTCGGCTCCCCGGGGATCGTCCGCGGATACGTCGTCATAATTCACGTCCAGTTCGGCACCGTAGACCTCGGGCGTTCCCGTCGGTATAATCCGACTCGACGAAAACGTCGTTTCCGATTGAGTCTCAGTTTCCGTAGTGGTGACCGTAGCGGACGAGTCATCGGCGGTTCTATCAAGATCACCGAGGCTGACTTCTACTTCGAAAAGTAAAAAGAACAAAGCTAAAGCTAAAACGAGAGAGGCTATTTTAAAGAATTTTGTTTGTGTTTCTTGATTCATTTTTATTAGAATTTAAATTAACATCCACCGACCATTCCGGCTCCCGTCGAAGGGGATTGTTGAGGTCGGGTTTGTTGTTGAGACTGTGAATCTTCCGAAGTTTCCGTGTGCCCATGTGAACCCATAAGTCGGGGGCTGATTCTAACGTCGGCAACAGCCAGAAATAAGACGAAAACGAGTAAAACCAAAAAAGATATTTTCCAAAAATTGTCTACAGAAGAATTTTTATCCATTTTTTTGTGTGTATTGATTTTTACGGTAGGTAGACTATTTCCCACCTATACCTATGGTGTAGGTATGTCTGTTAAAAGATTACAAAAAATAAAAACGGTTGTCAATAGCAATTAAAATTCCAAATCCCTGCAAGGTTAGACACTCTGCACAAATAAAAACAACTACTACTCCACCGCGTCATTCCCGCAATACTCTACCACGTCATTCCCGCGGAAGCGGGAATCTTTTTTATTGCCAATTTCTATGAGATTCCCAATCAAGTTGGGAATGACGAGGGATTTAGAGATTCCCGATCGGGGTCGGGAATGACGGTCTTCCACTCTTCGTCATTCCCGCGGAAGCGGGAATCTTTTTGTGTTGCTGACTTTTATGAGATTCCCAATCAAGTTGGGAATGACGAGGGATTTAGAGATTCCCGATCGGGGTCGGGAATGACGGTGGTTGTGAAGTTGGGAATGACGAGGGATTTAGAGATTCCCGATCGGGGTCGGGAATGACGGTGGTTGTGAAGTTGGGGATGACGAGACTGATTATGTGAGAGGTTTTGTGAGAGGTTGTTTGAGAGAGGTTGAACCTTTCTCAAGTTAAAGAGGAGTTGAACCTCTCTCAAATTAAAAAAAGATTGGGTCTCTTTTTGTGATATAATGCTTGAAAAACAAAAACCGCCTCCCTACCGGGAGACGGCCTTTGTGCGCCCCGCTGTTCATAAAAAATCTGAGTATCTTTCAAGTGGGTGCCTCAGCTTTAGCCCACGGGCTAAAGATCATATATGGCTCCCTTAAGTGTTGATGTGTCAGACTTTATGTCAACGAGGCGCACTCTTATTATATCTTTTTTCCGTTTCGAGTGTCAAGAACTTCTGAGAATGTCGGCGAGCTGCCCCAAAAAGGAGGCTACCGCCGGAGGAGCTAAAAGAGAGTAACTCTCTACACCTTCATCGTCTTTTACCGTCCAGGGAACTTCTTTGATTTCAACTTCCTTTTTATCCTCATTCCAGCTGTATCCGTATTCGGGAGTTATTTCGTAATCGGCGACACACTTTTCCGCCTTTTTTACCGGAATCGAGTTTCTGACCAAAACCTTGGGAATGCCGTGCAATTGAAAAGCTTGCTTTATCAGCTTTTCGTCCAAATCCAGTCTTTCCCTGAGAGGTTCAATTCCCTTTTCGTCTCCTTCCTTTCTGACCATTCTGACCTCATCACAGTCGGGATTGTCGCAAAGAAGATGAAATTCGTCTTCCTTTTTGTCGTACTCTACTTTGGAAGTGGGGAAGAGTTTCAGGTTTCTGGAAGTATTGCACTCGGGACAAATCCTTCTGTATTTGATGCGCTCGTCTATTACGTTTTCGGGAACGTCCAAAAGAGCGAAGATGTCGACGTCTTCCCTGTATCCTATAAGGTCCCTGAAAAACAGGGAGTAGCTAATCTGATCCATATTCCGGGGAAATCCGTCGATAAAAAGAACCTTCCTGCCTCTTTTGGCAATCTCTCTTTTAATCAAAGTCAAAATCAAGGGAGTCGGAAGCAAGGACTCGGTGCTTCGCCCTTCCAGTCGGGCGATGACTTCTTCTATTTCTATCCAGCCCCGGTAGTTTTCTTCCAAAAACTCAATCAGTTCTTTTCTTTTTTTGTCGTCTTTAAGCTCCTTATCAACTCCTCTGATCATATCTCCCACCGAGAAGTGCTCTACGTTTTCTTTGCCCAGCACGTCGGCGATCATCTTGGAGTAAGTACCTTTACCGGCACTCTTTTTTCCCAAAAGGTAGACGACGAAAGTGTTGTTTTTCAAAAACTCTTTTATGTCTTCTATGTCTTTACCGGCCTTAAAGTCAAAGTATTCCAATCTCTCTTCCGGATCGGAAAGGTCAAAGCCGGGATCGTTTTTCATCTTGGTTTTATAAATCGGGAATTCAATTCCTTTCATATTTTAATCTATTAATTTTATCTTTTAAAAGGTTGACCGTTTTCAATAATGCTTAAAGCCTCCTTCGGTGTGTCGACTACTTCTATAAGTTTTAAATCCTTTTTATCTATAGTTTCGTACTTTTCAACCAAAGTGTTTTCAAGCCAATCGATAAGCGGCAGCCAATAATCCTTACCCACGGCGACTATGGTAACCGGCTGGGGAAGCTTCTTAGTCTGAATCATAGTCAGCATTTCGAAGAGTTCATCCAGGGTTCCGAAGCCACCCGGAAAAAACACGTATCCGTAGGAAGCGAAAGAGAGCATCACCTTTCTGGTAAAAAAGTAATGGAAGCCGATTGATTCCTTCAGGTAATCATTGGCTTTTTCTCCTTCGTCGGGAAGTTGAATATTAATCCCCACCGACCTACCGTCGGCTTCATAAGCCCCCCGGTTGGCCGCCTCCATAATGCCGGGACCGCCACCGGTGACTACGGCGTAGTCCTTTTTTACCAGCATGTCGGCCAACTCTCTGGCCTTTGCGTAATGAGGGTTGCCTTCTTGAAATCTGCTGGAGCCGAAAAAGGAAACCGACTTGTCGAAATCGGCGACAAATTGAAATCCTTCTACGAATTCGGCCATTATCCTGAAAATCCTCCACTGAAAAGTTTCACGAAAATCCTTTTCGGGAAAAGGAAAGTATTGATCCTCGAAGTTTTTATTTTTCATATGCTTTATAATATCACTTCCCGGCAACTTTTTCAATCGAAAATAACCTTCAAATCCCCGTCTTTGGCCGTCTCGTGTATCTCAACGTCCAAAGATCTTAAAGTGGCAATCGTCTCCTCGTGGGGATGGCCGTATCTGTTGTCCTTTCCGGCACTTATCACCGCCGTTTCGGGGCTAACTCTTTCCGTGAACTCATAACCGGTGGAAGTGGAAGATCCGTGATGACCGGTTCGAAGCACCTCGGAGGGGAGCTTCATAACCCGGCACCAGCCGTAATCGGCCTCCATGCACTCTCTTTCTTTTTCCATCAGCTTCATCTCCTGATTTTTATATGCATCTCCCATAATAAGAACCGCTCCGCTTTCATGAACCAATCTGGGGACTACCGACCCTTCGTTTAACCCTTCGGGAAACTGATAGTCCCGGGGAGGATGCAAAACATCCAAGTGGACCTCTCCCAGGTGGATTCTGTGGCCCTTGTGTGTCTTTTCGCTGTCCGTATTGTTCAGGAGGGATTTCCACCTTCTGTATACCAAAGTATCCGTCTCTTGTCCGTTCCATAAAACCTTTTCTACGTTGTATCTTTCCATAACTTCGGCTAATCCATACAAGTGATCGGCGTGAGCGTGAGATAAAATCATCAAATCTATGTTCCTGTCCCAAAACGGCAAGTATTCGTTAAGCCCGGCCAAGACGGATTCGTCGGGACCGCCGTCTATCAGTACCGTCCGCCTGTCCGGAGTCCTGATCAAAGTGGCGTCTCCTTGGCCGACGTCCAAAAAAACAACCATCATCTCTTCTTCCGCTTGCAAATCGAAAAAAACCAAAGCGGCAACTATGTTGAAAACTATCAGTAGTAGAAGAAGGCTTTTCTTTTTATTTTTCATAATTTAAACCAAAAACCACCGTGGTCGGGTGGTTTTTGGAAGTAGAGAAATTCTTCAAAGCGGTTTACGCCTTTCCGAGAATCCTGAACATT
>PWHM01000063.1 GCA_003554915.1 Candidatus Nealsoniibacteriota bacterium | reverse complement strand
TTACTATGAAAATACAAAAATATTTATATGGGGCAGGGGTTTTCTTTTTAATTTCTTTAATTTTATTAACCTTCTCTCTAACTCTTAATGAACTTACAAAGAGAAATTATTTAGGATTGGAACACGCCAGGTCAATTACTATTAGTGGAGAAGAAACAACTTACGAAAAACCGGACGAAGCTGAAATTGTTTTCAGTGTCCTTACTCAAGGTGAAGATTATAGAGAAGCAACCGAAGAAAATAGTTTGCAAATGAATGCTATAAATGAATATTTAAGAGAAGAAGGGATTGAGGAGAGTAATTTAAAAACGCAAAATTTTAGCGTTAGTCCAAGATATAGAGAAGTAGAGGAAGGCAGAAGAATAACCAGAGAGGTAGTTGGTTATGAGGTTGAGAATAATTTAAAAGTTACTGTAAAAGAATTGGATCAAATTGATAGTTTTATAAGCGGAGCGATTAATGCAGGAGCAAATAAAGTTGACAATCTTGACTTTTTAGTCAGTAATGAGGAGGAGTTACGAAAAAAGGTTAGAAGCAAAGCTATAGCTGAAGCAAAGAAGGAGGCGGAAAAAATTGCTCAAGATTTAGATGTTAGCTTGGGAAGAATATTAGATTTTTCTGAATCACGAAGATTTTACCCGCAAAGGGGAGTCTATCAAGATGTGGCTATGGAAGTTGAGGAAGCTGCCGACGTCCCGGTTGAGCCCGGTGAAACCGAAATAAGTAGTTCGGTAAATATTAAATTCGAAATTCGTTAATTAAAAACTAAGAACAAAATAAAATATGATAGATGCACAAAACAAGTGGTGGCACCATCTTATTATTGCTGTTTTAACTTTCGGGGGTGTTTTTTTGGTTTGGTTTTTAAAAGTGGAAGAGATGGCTTTAACTCAACAGACCATAAATCAGTTTTCAAGGCCGGTGGGTGCGGTTCCTTTCATCTTGCTTTTCTTAACTATGCTTATCGGGCCGGTGATGAAGTTGAAACCTTCACTTTTTGAGGATTTGGGTGATTTTCCTTACAGCTGGAGAGCTGAATTGGGTATCTGGTTTGCGTTTTGGGCCGTAATTCATACTCTTTTTGTTGTTTACAGCCGTGACGGCTTTTTGGATTATCTGGAGGGGATAAGTCCTTGGGCTTTAGGGGCACTTATTGCGGTGGTAATGGCGGTGGTGTTAGCTTTTCTTTCCCATAAAAAGGCGATAAAGTGGCTTACTGCCGACTGTTGGAAATGGCTTCAGAACCACTTCACTTACGCCATATGGTGGCTTACCGTCATTCACGTATTGGATAGGGCGCTTTTAAGACCCGGGTTTCCGTCCGGAGACTTGCTGCATTGGCTTTATTTAATAATGGTTGTTTTGATTCCTCTTTTGCAATTTATCGCCTTTGTAAAAACGGTTAAAGAAAACCGAAAAGAGCGAAATTCTCAAGATTAAAGTTAATAAAAAACGGCAAAATGAGAAAGACACAAAAAACGAAAGTGTTCGAAAATATTTTCTTTAATAAGCTTTCCGGAGCCATTGAGAAAACACTTGATAGGTTAGCGGAAAGGAACGATTGGAAAATAGAGAAATACGAAAAAAAAGAAACTGGAAAATGGGTGGTTCAGGCGCTTCCGGAGCATAAAATTATCAAATTTCATTTTTTACCGAAAGGAGCTTATAAGAAATTAATCATCACCGTTTCCGGGCATAGAGTATCCGCTGAATGTGCGGATAATTGGCCTAAATTTACTTTTGATTTTTTGAATCGAAAAAAGAAAATTTTAAATAAGTTTTTTAAAGAACTGGAAGCGATACTCGCAAAAGATTTCAGCCGGTAAAATAATTGAAAAATACTTATTCACCAAAGGCGAAAAGGCCTTTTTTTATTTATTTAATCTCTGCTATAATTAAACAATGGTCATGAGATTCAAAAAAATAATCAGGGAGATTGGGGAAGCCGGTAAAAAAACGGAGACGGTTAAAATCTATTATCCGGAGACGGAAAATAAAAAAGAAGGTTGGCGAGAAGTGGAGCCGTACAGTCTATCCACCGATCTTCTCCCCGAAGGTGAACTTTTGGTTTACGGAAAAGATCACATAAGGCCGGGGCATATCCTGAACGCTTACAACGTCGGATCGGGAGACGACACCTATCATTCTTTTATTTTGGGAAAAATAAAAGAAGCGAAGAGAACCGGGAGAAGCTTCGAAGGAAGAGAAAAGTGGGAAGTTAAGTTTTGAATATATGGATTTTGAAGAAAAAAATTTAGAACCGGAAGGGGAGCCGATAGAAGCGGAAGATAAAAGCTTACTTCTCAAAGTCGGAAAAGCCGTCGTTGCTTTGGTATTGGCAATCACTTTGATTTATTTTTCCGGATTAAGAGAGTATCTTTTTTTCGACAGAACCTCTCCCGATATCGAGGTTGCCGAAGTCGAGTCCGTTTTTGAGGAAGAGGTCATGGAAGTCCCTATCAACGTTTTAGTTATAAGAGAGCCCATTTCCGGATCTCAGAGAAACTTTGAAGAAGTAAGGGCCTTAATTGAGAATACGTCCAATTTATTAAATCAAGCGGATTTGGAGTTGTTTAAAACGGATATTTTGGAGAAGGAGTTCGAAAGAGAAGAGGTCTTAAGGGTTTTAAATGGAAATTTTCTTTTTTTGGAGGAATTGAATGATGAAAAAATAAATTTAATTTTGGTAAAAACTTTGGGAGGATTAAACGGCGTTGCTTATCCGAACAGAAATACTATTATCATTCCCGACTACACTGCCGGACGGGATTATAGAACTTTCGCTCACGAAGTGGGGCATATTTTAGGTCTCGGGCATGTAAACGACCCAAGATATATAATGAGTCAAGGGGAAAGAGGGATTTTATTTTCAAAGGAGGAGATAATTAAAATGAGAAAAATAGCTGATGAAAAGTTTTAGAAAAAGCTACAACAGATTAAACAAGGAACAAAAAAAGGCGGTTGATAAGATTGACGGTCCCTTAATGGTGGTCGCCGGACCCGGATCCGGAAAAACAGAGCTTTTGTCGGTCAGGGTGGCCAATATACTAAGAAAAAAAGATATACCGGCGGGCAGTTTACTTTGTTTGACCTTTACCGATGCAGCGGCACTCAATATGAAGGAAAGATTGGTAAAGATGATAGGCGATGAGGGGTATAAAGTGCCCACCCTTACTTTTCACAGCTTTTGTAAAGAAATTATAGACAATAACCCCGAATATTTTTATAAAGGAGCTGATTTTGAGTTGGCTGACGAAGTTATGAAGACGGCGATATTGGAAGATATTTTATCTTCCCTTGATCACGACAACCCGCTTTCGAAAACTTATAACGGAGCTTATACGTTTTTAAACGATACTAAAAAATCGATTTCCGATCTGAAGGACGCCGGCCTTACTCCGGATGAGTTTTTGGAAGTTTTGGATCATAATGAAAAAATTCTAAAGGAAATCAATCCGCTCATAAGTTCGGTTTTTGACAACAGGGTTTCCAAGTCTATTTTTCCAAAAATAGAAAAACTGATAAAGAGCTTGGAAGGTTTGGATGAAAACTTTCCCTTTGATTATTTAAAACCTCTCTCGGAAGTTGTAGCCAACTCACTAACTGAAGTGTTGGAAACGAAGAATACGACGAAAATAAGTGAGTGGAAAAGCAATTGGACCAAGAAAATGGACGGACATAAAGTTTTAAAAGACACCTTGTATCTCGAAAAAATGAAAGCGTTGGCGGAAGTTTACCGAAGATATAAAGAAAGAATGGAAAAAGAAGAACTTTTCGATTTTTCGGATATGATCTTGGACGTAATAGAGGTGTTAAGAAAAGAGGACTCCCTGCGACATGATTTGCAAGAAAAATATCAATATATTTTAGTTGACGAATTTCAAGATACAAGCGGGGTTCAAATGAGGCTTTTAAAAAAATTGACCGAAGACGAACCTCACAATAAACCCAATGTTTGTATAGTAGGGGATGACGATCAAGCTATTTACAGATTTCAAGGGGCGGAAATATCGAACATACTTAATTTTAGAGATAATTATCGGGACGTTGAGGTGGTTACTCTTACGAAAAGCTACAGATCGGGACAAAAAATATTGAACGTAGCCGAAGAACTGATAAAAAAAGCGGAAGAAAGATTGGAGTCGAGAGTGGAAGAGGTTGATAAAAATTTGGTCTCGGCGAAAAAAAAGGACGGAAAAATAGTCGCGAAAGAATTCGAAACGAAAGAAGAAGAGTATTCTTATTTAGCCGAAAAAGTAGCCGAAAAGATTGATGCGGGAACCGATCCACAAGAAATTGCCGTGATGGGGAGGACTCATAAAATTTTAAAAGAGGTAGCTCCATTTTTGGTTGAAAAAGAAGTGCCCATTTTTGCTCAGAGGAAAGAAAACGTATTGAAAAAAGAACCGGTTATTCAAGTGATAAATATTTTAAGGTTTGCCGACTATCTTTTGGGAGGAGACAAAGACAAAGCGGAAGAACTCTTGCCCGAACTGCTTAGCTACCCTTTTTGGGAGCTGAAAAGAGAAAATGTATGGAAAATAGCTCGTAACTGTTATAAAAACAGAAGCTCCTGGATGGAAGAGATGAAAAAATTTAACGATTTGAATCGAGTAGCTGACTTTTTAACGGATTTATCACTCAAGACTGAGTATAAACCGGTTGAAGAAATTATTGATATAGTTTTGGGTAATAAAAAGGGAACGTTTCTTTCCCCCTTTAAAGAGCACTATTTCAATAAAGAAAAGCTAAAACAAGATCCGACGGAATATTTTAAGTTTTTATCCGCTTTGAAACGCTTTACCGGAGCATTAAAAGAATATAGAAAAAAAGAAATTTTGCTAACTGAGGACCTCCTTGATTTTGTCGACAGGCATGAAGATAACGATATATCTCTTAACGATGAAAATCCATTGATAACTGACAAGGGTGCCGTTTCTTTAATTACCTCCCATAGCGCGAAAGGAAAAGAATTTGAAAAGGTCTTTGTTTTGAATTGTCAACAGGAAATTTGGGCCGGTTCCAAAAGAGGTTCGATGCTTCCCTTTCCGGCCAATATGCCGATAGAAAAAATGGGGGAAAGTAGAGATGACCAACTTCGATTATTCTATGTCACTATCACAAGAACCAAAGAGCAACTTTTTATACTTTCTCATAAAAAAAAGGAAAGCGGAAAAGGGTATTCACCTTTGGAATTTATCAGCCACATTGATGTTGAAAAAGACTCGAGAGAGGTCTCGGTTTCCGATTTGGAAGCCTCGACTCAAAGTCATCATTCGCCGCCGTTCAGCTCCAAGGAAAGAGATCTTCTTTTGCCTTTGGCGGAAAAGTACATGCTTAGTGCCACCGGTTTCAATAAATTTTTGAATGCTTTGGAAAACGGTCCACAAGAATTTTTAAAAGACAGACTTTTACGTTTTCCTTTTAAAAAACCGCCGTATATGGCTTATGGTTCAGCTGTTCATCAAACGATAAATTGGGTTTATAATGAATTGAAAACAACTAAAAAATTACCCACCACGGAAGATTTTCTGAAGGCTTTTGAAAATATTTTATGGAAGCAAAGAATGTCCGAAAAAAATTATAAAAAATATCTCCAGAAAGGAAAAAAGGCCTTAAAGTTGTTCTATGAAGAAAGAAAAGAAAGTTTCAACCCCGATGATTTCTCGGAAAAAGATTTTAAAAATCAAGGAGTGGTTATCGCTGACCAAAAGTTGACCGGAAAGATAGATAAAATAGTAAAAAAGGACGGAAAGTTGGAAGTTATTGACTTTAAGACCGGCAAGATTTTAAGTAGATGGGACGAATCGGGTAAATATCAAAAGATGAAAGCATGGAGATCTAAAAATCAACTTATTTTTTATAAGCTTCTGATAGAAAACTCCACTGACTTTGAGGGTTATGAAGTTGACAAAGGATTTTTAGAGTTTGTCGAACCCGACGATAATGACAAAATTCAGAGGCTTTCACTGGTAATTAAAGACGAAGAAGTTGAAAGAGTTAAAAGTTTAATCGGAATCGTAGGTAAAAAAATAAAAAACTTGGATTTTCCCGATGTAGGTCAGTATGATACCGGGAAAATGGAGGACATCAAGGCGTTCGAAGAAGATTTATTAAAAAATAATTAAAATGAAAATAAAACCCAATTACTTTATTATTCCGGCTATTACTGTACTGGTAGCTCTTTTCGGAAATTATTTCACGGCTCAAGGATTAAACGGTTGGTATGATCAATTAATCAAGCCGGGATGGACTCCTTCCGGTGGCTTTATCGGTATGATGTGGACTTTTATTTATCTACTGGTTACCGGGACAGTTTTGTTTTTTTGGAATAAATTTAAAACAGCTAAGAATTTCAATACCATCATTGGGCTTTTTATTTTTAACGCCGTTTTGAATGCAACCTGGTCTTTGTTATTTTTTGGGCTTAATTTATTGGCGGCTTCTTTAGTTCATATTGTTGCTTTAAATTTAACCATTGTAGCTTTGATAATTTTACTTTGGCCCATTTCCAAAAAGGTCTCTTTAGCACTCATACCTTACACCGGGTGGGTAACGGTAGCGACCGTTTTGAATTATTTGATCTGGTTTTACAACTGACGCAAAACTCGTTTTTAATTTTAGCTTAAGTAAAATTAAGTGATGTTTGAGTGAGGTTTGAGTGAGGTTGAGCCTCACACAGAACCTCGGATATTAAGTGTTAATTGTAATATTTGCCTTTTTTATGATTTTACATCTGGACATGGATTGCTTTTTTGCCCAGGTTGAAGAGAGGGAAAATCCTCGCTTCAAAGGAAAACCTTTGGTGGTGGGGGCGGATCCTAAGAGTGGAAAGGGAAGGGGGGTGGTGTCAACTTGTAATTATGAAGCGAGAAAGTTCGGAATTCAATCCGGGATGGCGATATCCAAAGCGTATAAATCGTGTTCACAAGCCACGTATCTACCGGTAAACAAAGAGCTTTACTCACGAGTCTCCGAAAATATATTTCGAATTGTGGAGGGTGTTTCCAAAATTTATGAAAGAGTTTCTTTTGATGAAGCCTATATTGATCTTTCCAAGGTGGTTAAAAACTATAAAGAGGCAGAAAAAATAGGCGAGAGCTTGAAAAAACTTATTTTCAGGCAAGAAAATCTTACCTGTAGTGTCGGAATAGGAGAAAACAAAATGGTTGCCAAGATAGCTTCGGAAGAAGATAAGCCGGACGGGTTGACAGTGATAAAACCCTCACAAACTTTGAAATTCATATCCAAAAAACCAATTAGGGATATTCCCGGAATAGGACCTAAAACCGAAAATAAGTTAGAAAAGCTTTTGGGTAGGTCAAATTTGAAAATTAAGGACTTGAAGGCTTTGTCCAAAAAACAATTAATAGATGAATTCGGGAAAAAGGGTGAAGACACTTATTTCAAGGCAAGAGGTAAAGATAGATCAAAAGTCGGTTCTGAAAATAAGACCAAGTCTCTGGGTAGGGAGGTCACCTTCGACGAAAATACGACTGATCCGGAAGAAATTATTTATACTTTTAAGAACATTTCAAAAGAGGTTTCCGGGTTGGCTGAAATTGAGAAAAGAAAGATAAAAACGGTGGTCGTCGTTTGCAGGTTTGAGGAATTCGACACTTATACCAGACAAATTTCTTTCGATCCGGTTCAACCGACTGAAGAGCTAATTTATAAAAAGGGTATTAAATTGCTTCTCAGACTTTTTCTGAAAAAGGCGAGGCCAGTCAGGCTTTTAGGGGTTCGGGTTCTGTTCGGATAGGCCGGAATAAACCGTTTTTAAAAAATGGAATTATGGATAAAGTAAAAAAAATTCTAAATAAAGACATGAAAAAAAAGGAGGTTTTTGATTTGCTTTCCATATTGGGGGTTGCTCTCTTATTTTTGACGACTTGGAATCTGTTAAGAAATGAAGAGTTAGTTTATTTTTTGGTTGATAAATTTCATTTTTTACAAGAGATTGATAATTCGATTTTATCCGGGACGGTATTCTTTTTAACTCTGATTGGGGTCGAAAGAATTTTTATGTATCTCCTGTTTCCGGTTCTTTTTTGGATGGGGCAAAAAGAGGCGGCGATAAGATCCATTCTTGCCTTACTCCTCGGAGCTTCGGTTGCATTTTTTATAAGGTATAACTTGAATCTTCCGGGGCCGCATTCCTATGAATTTGAAATATTGAGAAGTGGGACTTCGTTTCCAAGCGGACATATTGTTCAATATATTATGGTAATTGGATCTTTAACCTATTATTACCAAAGTAAAAAATTAATGTGGTTTTTGGGTATCAGCACTATCATTATGGGTGTTTCCAGGATATTTTATGGCTACCACTATCTTGATGATGTGGTAGCGGGAGTTATACTGGGAGCTTTTTTACTCTATTTTTTCCAAAAACTTATAAACTACCTGGAAGAGAAACGTATTGATTATAATTTTTTAATTTTTTTAAGTTTGGCAGTGGCATTACCGTTCACTTTGTTTTTTTTCACTGGAAATTTGGCAAGACACAACCGCCTTTTACTTTACTTGATGGGTTTTTCCGGGGGGTATGCGTTAAATAGGGAAACGTCCCGCTTGATTGATATCGAATCTCGATTCCAGAAAGTGTACTGTACTATTTTGGGTCTTTCCATAGTGTCGCTCCGGGGATATCAAGACATAGCGGTAAACAGAATTTTAAATGTAGACGTCCCTCAAACCATAGATTTTTCTTTACATTTGTTTTTGGGATTTTTTATAGCATTTTTATGGCCTCTTATATACTCCATTATTCATAAATTGGTAGAAAAGAAGTGATAAATTAAGTATAAAAGTGCATAAGATAAATTTTTCTTTCGGCTGATTTCAAGATGTCGATACTTGTCAAAAAAACGGAAACTTTTGTAAAATTAATTAGAGCAATCAATAAAAGCATGATTAAACTGAGACAGATTTATAAATGTGTAATTTGCGAAAATATAATTGAAGTACTTCACGAGGAATTGGGAGTGTTTGATTGTTTGGGTTAAGGGCAGCTACGGCCCCTTAAAATTTATTGATGGAACAAACAAAGAGTGTCCCAATCAAAAAGATGTAAGAGAGGCAAAAAAATCGCTAAAAGTTTAAAATTAAGTCAATATGAAAAATAAATTCAAAACAATTATTAGGGTTTTTGGATACGTATTAATAATCCATATTGTAGTTGCTTTTATTTTGGTTTATAGATTCATGAATCCCGTCGGAATAAGAAGTGACCGGATCCCGGAGGATTACAATTTAAATTATGAGACTGTCAGTTTTGATTCCCGAGACGGAGTAGATTTAAGAGGATGGTATATGCAATCTTTTAAAGAGGAAGCTCCGACCGTAATACTTATGCACGGATATCCGGCCGACAAAGCGGATATGCTCCCCGAAGCTGAATTTTTGGTTCGTGAGTTCAATGTATTCATGTTTGACTTTAGAAGTTTGGGAGAAAGCGGGGGGAGCCACTCTACCTTGGGGGCCAAAGAGGTTAATGACCTACATGGTGCCATAGATTACCTGATAAAAGAAAAAGAGACGGAAAATTTTTTTCTGTGGGGCTTTTCCATGGGGGCCGGGGTCGTTCTCCAGGTTACTCCGGAAAGAGAGGAAGTGATTGCGGTGATTTCCGATTCTTCCTTTGCCGATATGGATCAAGTTATTGACGAAATGTTCCCGTTTCCGATTGTTTCAAGTACGGTGAGGCCGTTTATAAATTTCTGGACTCGTGCTTTAGCTGATGTTGATATTCGAAAAACTTCACCGAAAAAAGCGGCTGCAAGAATTGAAGTGCCGGTTTATCTGATCCACACTAAAAATGACCCCGTGGTTCCTTTCGAACATGGAAAAGTTTTAAAAGATGCGATGAGCGAAAATCCCGGATTGGAAGTTGGATTTGTCGACCTTGATTATCACGGAGCCGCCAGCGGGCAGCTCAGAAATAAATTATATGATTTTTTAATAGAAAATTCGTTATAACCGTTTAAAAACCGAAATAAATAAGTTATAATTATAAAAATAATTTCCATTTATGAACGTTGGAATAATATTCGGTGGCAAATCGGCTGAACATGAAGTATCAATCCAATCGGCTAAAAATATAGTCGAAGCTTTGGATAAAAATAAGTTTACTCCCGTCTTGATCGGTATTTCAAAAGAAGGAAAATGGTTTCTTTTGGAAGAGTTGCCAAAAACGGAGGTTGTGGAATCGGAAAACGAATTAAAGATAATTCCCGGAGGTGGTAGTCAATTCTTAACCACTGATAAAAAATCGGTTTCCGTGGAGGTCGTTTTCCCCGTTTTACACGGTCCCAACGGAGAAGATGGAACCATTCAGGGTCTTTTCAGAATGGCCGATGTTCCTTTCGTGGGTTCCGGGTTATTGGGATCAGCGGTTGCCATGGATAAACAGGTCAGTAAAAAATTACTTGAAAGCAAGGGAATTTCCGTAGCGAAATATTTATCTTTTGAAGAATCAGCGAACATCGATTCAATTGAAAAAGAATTCAATTATCCGGTGTTCGTAAAGCCGGCCAATTTGGGATCTTCGGTCGGAGTCTCAAAGGCGAAGAGCCGAAAAGATCTTAAAAGTGCACTTGAAAAAGCATTTCGATACGACAATAAGGTTTTAGTGGAGGAGTTCATAGACGGGAAAGAGTTTGAGTGTTCCGTTTTGGGAAACAGAAAACCCAAGGCCTC
This sequence comes from Candidatus Nealsoniibacteriota bacterium, assembly GCA_003554915.1. Classification (GTDB taxonomy): domain Bacteria; phylum Patescibacteriota; class Minisyncoccia; order Minisyncoccales; family PWPS01; genus PWPS01. Next base: position 18,302 of record PWHM01000063.1, on the reverse strand, counting down.
CAAAGTGGGAGAAGTCAGACCCGAAGATTTTTATTCATATGAAGAAAAATACAGTGACAAGAGTCAAACTGAACTTAAAATTCCGGCTGATATCGATCAGTCGCTGGAAAATGAAATTAGAAAAATAGCGGTTGAGGCTTTTAAAGTTAATATGTGTAAAGGAATGGCTCGGATTGACTTTTTGGTTACGGGTAAAAGGATATATGTAAACGAATTGAATACTATTCCCGGATTTACAAAAATAAGTATGTATCCTAAACTTTGGGAAGTGTCGGGTGTTGATTATCAGAACCTCATAACCGAATTGATAGAATTAGCTCTGGAGAATTACAAGGATAAAGACGAGCTAAAAACTTCTTATTAAAAAAAAGAAGGGGGAAACCCCCTCCTGCAACTTACTCCTCCTTGCTCTCTCTATGATATCTCGAGATATTCCTTTTTCTTTCAGTAGACCTCTTGGCTATCTTTTTTTCTTGATCTCTATGGCAAGGTCGGTTGGGCACTATGTTGATATTATTTTCACTTCTTTGAATTTGCAAAGCACCACCTCCTTATTAATTATTAAATAATAACAGAAAAAATGACATTTGAAAAATATCAAAAAGAAACCGAAAAAACGGCAATTTATCCCGAAGATCAAAAATTCGCTTATTTATCACTCGGATTAACCGGAGAGGCGGGGGAAGTAGCCGAAAAATTTAAAAAGATAATAAGGGACAAAAAAGGGAAAATAAATGCTACTGATAAGAAGGAGATTAAAAAAGAGCTCGGTGATGTCTTGTGGTATGTTTCTCAAATAAGTAATGAGTTGGAAGTTCCGTTAAAAGAGGTTGCCGAGAATAATTTAGATAAGTTATTTTCGAGAAAAAAGCGTAAAAAATTAAAAGGAGAAGGAGACAACAGATAATATGAACTTTTTGAGAGAGGTCCAAGACAATATACAAAAAATCGGCAAAGAAGTTTCCGCTACCGAAGAATTTATTGAGGACTTAAAAAAACCGGATAGGTTTTTAGAATTCAAAATAAAAGTGGCGGGGGAAACCCTTGTCGGTTACAGATCACAGCACAACAATTTAATGGGTCCCTACAAAGGAGGGCTTCGTTTTCACGAGAAGGTTACTCCGGAAGAGGTGAAGGCGCTTTCCGTGCTCATGACTTTAAAATGTGCTTTGGTAGAGGTTCCTTTCGGCGGAGGAAAAGGGGGAGTCAGATTTAATCCTGACAATTTCAGCCAAGACCAGGTTGAATCGGTAGCCAGGCAATACGTTCAGCAAGCTTTTCCGTTTATCGGGCCGGAAGTTGATATTCCGGCACCGGACATAAATACCGATGCAAATTTAATGTCGATAATGGTTGACGAATATTCACGCCTTGCGGATAGGCGTTGCCCGGCCTCCTTTACCGGCAAAAAGATAAAAGACGGAGGTGTTGCCGGAAGAAAACAAGCAACCGGTTATGGTGGATTCGCCGTCCTAAGAAGGCTGGTGGAAATTTTAGGTAGAAATCCGGCGGAAACCGTTGTTGCTCTTCAAGGGTTCGGAAACGTCGGCTATCATTTCAGTTATTTTGCGGAAAAGGAAGGTTTTAAGATAATTGCCGCCTCGGAAAGTGACGGAGGCGTTTTGGTTAAAGAAGGAATCGATTCGGCAAAAACTAAAAAGTGTAGGGATGAAACGGGGACGATTGTGGATTGCCACTGCACCAACGGAAGTTGTGGACATCAAGAAGGAAGTAATATAAAAAACGAAGATCTGTTATCTCTCGATGTTGATGTTTTGGTGCCGGCGGCGGTAGAGGACGTCATAACCAAAAAAAATGCCGACAAAATAAAAGCGGACTACGTACTTTCTTTGGCAAACGGCCCGGTAACTTCCGAAGCGGAGGACATCCTGACCGGCAAAGGAGTCAGAGTTATCCCCGACATATTGGCTAATGCCGGTGGGGTGGTTGCTTCTTATTTCGAATGGCTGAAAGGAGTTCAAGGCAAGGAAGTATCGAAAACCGAAGTTCTTTCCGGAGTGGAAGAATTTTTATGCCCTACCTTTGCAAAACTTTGGAACATGACCAAGGGAGGGGAGAGCATGCGGAAAAATGCTTATAAACTGGCAATTAAAAATCTAATGAAAAGATACGATGAATAATTTAGTCTTAATTGATTTAGAAACAACCGGAACAGATCCTAAATTCGATAAAATCATAGAAATTGGAGCGGTAAAAATCAAGGATCTGGAAATCGTTGATGAATTTTGTAGTTTTGTAAATCCGGAAAGAAAGCTGGTTGATAAAATTACGGAGATAACCGGCATTGAGGATTCTGATCTGGAAACCGCTCCGAAAATAAAAGAAGTTCTATCCGATTTGGATGACTTTTTGGGAGAGGAACCCCTGATGGCTCACAATATGGATTTTGACCGTTCTTTCTTGGAAAAAAAAGGAGTGGAAGCCACTTTTTTGGATAGCTTGGATTTAGCCTGCATGCTTTATCCACGTGAAAAAAAACATACACAGCAGTATCTTCTTAAAAACTTGTGTGGGACGACCTATGAGGCACACAGAGCCTTAGAAGACGTAAAAAGCCTACTTATACTTTACAAAAAGCTACTCAAAAGAGCCGGTCGAATGGACGGGAGGGTAAAAAGGGAAATAAAAGACAACTTAAAAGATGAAAATTGGGAATTAAAGTCAATTTTTAATGGTAAAAATAAGGGTGAAGACGATTATTTAACCGAAAAGGCGGAAGCTAATAAGTTTTGTCCCAAAAATTTACCTCAAAAAGTCTCCGGGATACCGATGGCTCATCTTCTTTCTTGGCTTTTTTATACTGAAACGGGAAACATGTCAGAGCTTTCTTATTGGGTCAGGAGAAAATACGAAGATTTTTTCAGAGACGTAAAAATAGGGAAGTGTAAAGGTGAATGTAATTTTTTCAATAGCAATGGACGCTTATTCTAAAAAATTCGCTAAAAAATTAAAGCCCTTTTTGGATGACAGAGTTTTTACTGTTTCCGAATTTATTGATTTTGTAAACGGTTTGCTGAAACCCTTGAAGATTTGTGAGGTGGTTGTTAAAGGGGAGATCGGGGAGGATATATACATTAATGACAAAAAAGGCTGGGCTATCTTGAACCTGATTGATGAAGACGGAGCCAGGTTGGGTTGTTTTGCAGCTTCCTACGTTATCGATAGAATGGGGGTTGATCCGGAGCCGGGCTTGGAGGTTAAGGTTAGCGGATATCCGGAGGTGAGAAAAAATAAAGGTAGGTTCAGTTTTCAAGTAAACAGGATAAGCTTGGTGGGAGAAGGTGATTTAAAAAAGCAATTCGAGATTTTGAAAAAAAGGCTTAAAGAAGAGGGGTATTTCGATCCGGAAAAAAAGCAGAAAATTTCTCGTTTTCCGGAATATATCGGTTTAATTACCTCCAAAGGAAGTGATGCTGAAAAGGATTTCATCACCCATCTTAAAAATTACGGATTCAGGGTTTTATCTTATCCGAGCAGAGTGGAAGGCGAAACGGCAATAGACGACATAGTGGCGGGGATTGAAACTTTCAATAAGAACTTTCCCGAATTGGAAGCGATAGTGATTACCAGAGGAGGGGGCAGCTGGGAGTCTTTGCAGGCCTTCAACAGTCAGGAGGTAGTAAAAAAGGTTTTTTCTTCAAAAATACCGATTATTTCCGGAATAGGGCATGAAAACGACTTGACTCTTTTGGATTTAGTGGCTGACGAACGGGTTTCCACTCCTACCGACGCCGGTAAATTTCTATCGGAAACTTGGCAAGAGGGTGAAAAATTAATTTTGGAATCGGAAAAGAGTCTTTCCGTGGCCACCGGAAGATTGATAAGGCAGGTGGAAAAAAGATTCACCGAACACGCTCATTTTTTCAGAAGAAAGATAGAGCGGAATTTCAGGATGAAAGAAAAGGGGCTGGAGCATCTTTTCAGTAGCTTAACCGATAAAATAAAAAATAGAATAAATGAATTTTATTCTCTCGAGGGGGAAGTTAAATTGCACGGTTACAAAATTAGAAACGAACTGAAAAATAATAGTGAAAAAGTCGAACAATTGAATAAAAACTTAAAAACAAGTAAAATACGTTGGGAGAAGGCTATAAAAAACAAGCTTTCCGAGGAAGAGAAAAAGTTGAACCTTTCCAACCCCGAACTTAAATTAACACAGGGTTACTCGATAACCAAAAAGAAAGGGGAGATACTCAAATCCGTTTCCGATTTGAGTGAAGGTGATTTGATAGAGACGAAGCTTGCGGACGGTGTGGCCGAATCTCGCGTAGAAAAAGATGACTAAGAAAGATTTTGATTTTACAAAAGCATATGAAGAAATTGAAGAGATAAACGAATGGTTTCAAAAAGAAGAAATTGACTTGGAAGAGGCCCTCTCCAAGTATGAAAGAGGTATGGAGCTTATAGAAAAATGTAAAGAAAGACTAAAAAAGAGCAAGAATAAATTCGAAGAAATAAAAGAAAAATATGAAGCTTCCGAAGAAGAAGATTCTTCATAAATTTAAACAAAACGAGTATGTCGTTAGAAGATTCGATACGAAAAATAAAAACCGGTAAGGCGAAAGAGGTGGATCGAGCCAAAAAAGAATTGAAAAGAGCCTTTAATAAGGACTCCAAAAAAGAAACTGCTTTCAGAACGGTGGTAGGGGGCCTGGATGATTACGACCGTATAGACGGAGAGAAGAATAAAATAGCCTTTATTTACGGACTTCGCTTAGCCGCCAAAAACAGAGGAAGAAGCTACTTTCCGCTTTTTACCGATTTTATTATTGATAATATTCAAAGTGATTCGGGAAATGTAAGAGAGGCGGTTATAAGACTTACGGAAACCTTGATAAATTCAATGCTTTCCGACAGCCAAGATTTGACGAAAAGAGAAAAGGATGTTTTTACGGACTTTATTGATGAAATTTTAATTCTCTTGGAGGCACATTACGACTCGGAATATGAAAAATATGAGAGAGTGTCGGATATTCCCGCTTGCAAGTATAAGAGTTTGGAAAAGCTTTTATCCAAAATAATAAACCCCGCCAGCCAAGAATCTCTTCAGCGTGACAGAAAAGTAGGAATGCCGAAATGGATGGATTGTACTTGGAAAAGGGTTCCTTGCATGGAGGAGGATTGTCCCGTCTGTAACAAGTTGAAGGAGCTGGAAAAAGAAAATAGCTTATTCCACAGAGAAGAATTTTTAATGGATGTGGTTGGTGAGGAAGAGGTTTCGGAAAAGGCGCTGCCGGAGCCGGACGACTTTCCTTTTTACATAAAAGTTAGAGAATGGCTGGAAACCGTAATCACCATTGCTGACGAATCGAAGGAAACCGGTGACTTTTGGATTTTTACGGAAGAAGCCACTGATTTATTTTGGTACATGAATGTTCTAAGTGCTAAAACCTATCGTCAATTATGCAACAGATACTTGATAGAGGGCGGTGAGAAAGACGGATCAGTGGATTATGAGTACACTAAATATATCTTAGTTGAGTCAACTAAAATTATAAAAAAATCAATAAAGGAAATTCTCAAATCGGAACCAACCCACAAAGCGGACCTGAAAGAGTCCTTCGACCGGTTGATGGATTTAGAAGAAAAATTGTTTAACATATAATGAATAATTTACGACAACCAATAAATTGTCATTAAGGTTTTAAAAACATGAAAATATTGAAAGTGGATGAAAAAGATAATAGAATAGGGGGGATTCAGAAATTGAAGGCACATCAAGAAGGCGTGCTACACAGAGCTTTTTCAGTTTTCGTTTTAAATGATCAGGGGGAGATGCTTTTGCAAAAAAGAGCCGATCAGAAGTATCACGGAGGTGGGCTTTGGTCCAACACATGTTGTAGCCACCCCACACAAGACAATCAATTAAAAAAGCAAGCGGAAGATAGGCTTGAGGAAGAGATGGGTTTTACTACTAAAATAGGAAAAATTGGAACGGTTAAATACAAGCTGCAGGTTGGTAAATTGGTAGAGCATGAATATGACCATTTATTTATTGGAACCTATAATGGGAATGTGGATCCGAACCCGGAGGAAGTTTCTGATCACAAGTGGATGGCTCTACCTGACATTGAAAAGGACCTGAAAGACAATCCCGGAAAATATACGCCCTGGTTTAAAGTACTTTATTCGAAGTTAAAAAACAAATTTAATGTGGACTAAAAAGCAACAAAAAGCGGTAACTTTTTCTTTTCAAGCACACAAAGGGCAAAAAAGGGAGGAGAAAGATTTACCTTACGTTTTACACCCCATGGCAGTGGGAATTATTTTGGCTAAACTCAATTCTTCGGAAGAGGTGATTATCGCCGGTCTTTTGCACGATGTGATTGAGGATACCGATTTTGAAAAGGATGACATTAAGGAAAAGTTCGGTAAAAAGGTTGCTAATTTGGTGGACGAAGTTTCAGAAAAGGATAGGGATTTACCTTATGCAGAAAGAAAACAACGGGCAGCGGCAAAACTTTTAGAAGTCAGTGATCAGGCGGTTATGGTAAAAGCGGCTGATGTTTTATCCAACATTACTGACTTAACGATTGATTTGTTCAAAAGAGGAGAGGTGGCCTTCGACATCTTTAATACGGATAAAAATTCAAAAATAAAACAAATTGAAAGGGTTATTAAAATTTTAAAAATAAGAATCGGAAGCGAAAAAATTATTAAAAAACTGGAAGAAAGATTCACAGAAATTAAAAGATATGAAGATTGATTATGAAAAAAAATTAAACGAAGAGCAGTTGAAGGTAATTAAAGACGGAGACGGTTATGTTTTGGTTTTATCCGGCCCGGGATCGGGAAAAACGAGAACTTTAACTTTCAGAGTTGCTTATCTTTTGGAAACGGGGACGAGTCCTGAAAATATATTGCTTTTAACTTTTACTAAAAAAGCCGCCTCGGAAATGCTAACGCGGATAGAATCCTTAATCGGTCCCGAGGCAAATAGAGTTCTCGGTGGAACTTTTCATCATGTCGGGAATTATTACTTGAGAAAATATGGCCATCTATTGGGGTATGATCGAAATTATACGATACTGGACCAAGAGGACAGCAAGAACCTGATCAAGCTGATAGTCGATGAGATCGACACGGAAAACGATTTACCGAATGCAAAAGTCGTCCAAAGAATAATCTCTTTAGCCACCAATTCGAACCAATCGGTTTTAAAGACGGCTGAACTCAGCTCCGATTCGGCCCGAGAAAAGCTTGAAGTGGTAGAAAAAAGATATCAAAAACGAAAAAAGAAAAACAATTTAATGGATTATGATGATCTTTTAACCAATTGGTTGGAGCTTTTTCAAAATCCCGATCTCAAAAAAAAGATGTCCGCAAGGTTTAAATATGTTTTAGTGGATGAATATCAAGATACGAACGCAATTCAGGACAAGCTTTTGGAAAGTTTAAGTTCTCATCATGGGAACTTAATGGTAGTCGGAGATGATTCGCAGAGCATATATTCTTTCAGGGCGGCGGAAATTAAAAATATACTTAATTTTTCAAAAAAATATCCGGCTAAAGTTTTTAAGTTGGAGACTAACTATAGAAGCACTCCGGAAATTCTCGGTTTGGCAAATTGCATAATTCAAAATAATAAATCCAAGCTGGATAAGAGTCTGAAAGCTACAAAGGAGGAGGGGAGAAATCCAGTAATGGCTTGTCTTACTTCTCCGAAAGAGCAGTCTCGCTTTATAGTTCGAAAATTGTCCCGGGAAGAGATAAACCCGGCTTCATCGGCTGTTTTATTCAGGGCTCATTATCATGCTGCCGGCTTGGAATTGGAACTTGCGAAAGAAGGCATTTCTTATGTAGTGCGGGGAGGCACCAGATTTTTTGAACAAGTACACGTTAAAGACATTTCCGCTTTTTTAAAATTATTAGTTAATTTTCAAGACGAACCCTCCTGGATAAGAGTATTGAAAAAACAAAAAGGAGTAGGGGATGCTTATGCCAGAAGAGCTACTGATGTAATTACCGGCTTTGAAAACAAAGGAGACTTGTTTTCCAACAGATCGCTCGTTTCGGAAAGCTTACCGACCAAAGTTACACCGAAAGTCGAAGAAGTTTTAGATCTAATGATCAAGGCAGATAAAGAAGAGTCTATAGAAAAGGTATTGAAAAGATTATTGGATAGCTGGTATAAAGATAAACTAAAATCAGATTTTGAAAATCCGGCGGAAAGACTTGACGACCTGAAGCAAATCGCAATGCTTTCCGAGGATTATGACGATTTGAGGGAAATGCTTTCCGATTTTGCTTTAAGTGAGGAATTCGAAGTCAGTGAAAGTGGAAGTGGGGCGCTCACTCTGAGTACGATCCACCAAGCCAAGGGACTGGAATGGGAAAACGTATTTATCATCAGTCTCAAAGAAGGGAAATTCCCCCACAAAAAGTCAGTGGAGGAAAATTTAATTGAAGAAGAAAGAAGACTTTTCTATGTGGCGGTTACCAGGTGTAAGAAAAATTTATTTTTAACTTATCCGGTGTTCGAAAAGCATGGTTCTTCCGGACCATCGAGATTTTTAAGAGAAGTTGAGGATTATTTGATGGAAAGCTGGGAAGAGGATTATGAAGACGAAGAAGGAGAAGAAGAGATAGAATTAATCGATGAAGATGACTTTGATTTTTTTTGACATTTTCATAATTTATTATTATAATATAAAAACTACCAAAAGGGAGGTAATCACATATGAGTAGCACGTTAAAAAAAAGATCACGGGAAACAGCCAGCGATCTCTTGAAAAAATTCAGAAAAGACTCTGCAATAAAAAGAAGGCTGATTCGAATAAAGGAAGAAAGAAGGCTTTCAATTTTACTTAAAAACCCGAAGTACCGTTCTATAAGGATGCTCAACAACTTGAAAAGGAACCGACTGCTTTATAGGTTGAATAAAATTGTTCCGTTGGGAGTTTGTCCGTTTTTTAAGCTGCATGGACCCGATAATCGGCAAATATGCAAACCGGAAAATTCGGGGATTGAAATCTCCGAACTGATGCTGAAACTAGACAAACTTGGCTTTAAACTCGAATTGATAAAAAGAGGTTTTCCTTGCACTTGTGATTTAAGGGAGGAGGATTGCAAAATAAGAGCAAAGTTTTGAGGCGCAACTTGCGCCTCTTTTTTTATTATAAATTGCATATTCAAATTTAAATTTTACGTTAAGCATGAAATTAAATAAAAAGCAACTTTTAAAAGTCAGGGTTTTGCCGGGCTCCGGACGGGAAGAGGTGATTCGGAAAGAAGATAAAATCGTGATAAAAGTAAAGGAAAAGGCCATTCACGGCAAGGCGAACAAAAAGGTTTTTAAAATCCTCTCTTTAATTTTTCCGGGAAAACGTATAGAATTAGTAAAAGGTTTTAAAAGTAAAAATAAAATATTTAAGATATATGAAAAATAACAATATTGAAAAACCGTTTTTAGTAGTGGTGATGCTGATTTTTACCGTTATCGGAGCTCTTCACTTTGCTCGACTCAGTCTTGGGTGGGATGTACTTTTGGATAACTGGAACGTGCCGACATTGCTCAGCGGATTCATTATATTAGTTTCCGTCTTTATTATTTATTGGGCATGGATTATTTTAAACCAACAAAAAGATGAAGAAGGTGATAAAGAAAAAAGCCTCGGAGAACCTGAAGGAGAAAATAAAAGTTTTAACTGAAAAACTTCAAAGCAACACTTTTTTAGAAGGGGAAAGTGTATTGATAAAACCCAACTTCAATACGGCCGATGAATTTCCGGCCTCCACCAGTTTGGATTTTTTGGAAGCCACGGTTGATTTTTTATTGGATAATAATTTTGAAAGAATAATCATAGGTGATTCTTCAACATTTTATAAAAATAGCGGTAAGGTGATTGCAAGAAAAAATTTAGAGAAAATTGAAGAAAAAGATTCGGTAGAAATTGTGAACTTCGATAACTGTAAAAGAACAGTAAAGGCAATACCGAAAGGAAAGTATTTGAAAAAGGCGAGTATTCCAAGTTTGGTTGATGAGGTTGATCAAATAATTTACCTGCCTTGTGCAAAAACACACTTTCATGCGGAATATACCGGCTCTTTGAAACTTTCCGTAGGTCTTATGCCCGGCAAGGAAAAGATTCTTTTTCATATTCGAAACTTGCAAGAAAAGATAGCCGAACTGAATAAAATAATTCAACCCGACTTAGTGTTAATGGATGCCAGAAAGTGTTTTATAAATGGCGGTCCGGTCAAGGGGACGGTCAGGAAACCGAACGAACTCTTGGCTTCTACGGACAGGGTTGCTATTGATATTGAGGAGGTTAAATTAATTCACTCTTTCCCCGGAAACTCTTTAGAAAGCAGAAAACCTGTGGAAATTCCACAAATTAAACGGGCGATAGAAATGAATATCGGCTCCTCTAATTATCAGCTCATAAATCTTTAATTTAATATTTCTGTCTTGCAGCATAAATACATGTGAAGCCTTCTAATTTATTGTGATAAATTTTGGAAAAATTATTTGAAAGATTTAAGAAAATAAGTTATAGTTAAAACAGCATTTAAGAGTTTTATTAGATAATAAAAATTATTTATGGATGATTTATTCGAAAAAACGTGGTTTTGGATTATTCTGGTTGCCGTTGTCATTGCCGGTGGGGTACTTTACTTCGGCATTGACGACATCGAGGAGGACGTTGATGTAGCTATTAGAGTAAACGATAGAGAGATTACTCATTCCGAATTCGATCAAATGGTTGACCAGGTTACACAAGAGTTTCAAATGTACGGAATGCAAGCTGACGAAGAGCAAATCAAAGAACAGGCGATAGACAGGGCGATTCAAGAAGCTTTGCTTATGGAGTATGCGGATAGTGAAGGATTGGAAGCCAGCACGGAAGAAATTGATCAAGAATTTGAAGAAACAATGACAATGTACGGAGCACAAACTGAAGAAGAGTTTTTGGCTCAACTGGAGATGCAGGGAATAGAAAGCAAAGAGGAGGTTGAAAATCTTTTAGCGATGGAAATAAAAATAAATAAGCTACTTGAACTTTATGAAGAAGATATAGAAATTACGGACGAAGAAATGCAGGAGGCTTATGAAGAGTACAGCACCCAGATGGAGCAAATGGAGCAAGAGGTTTCAAGCTTTGAAGAAATGGAAGAGCGCTTGAGAGAAAGCTTAATGCAAGAACAAATAACCCCTCTTATTCTTTCAAAAGTAGAAGAACTGGAGGCTGAGGCAGAGATTGAAATATTTATTGATGAGGAAGATGTTGACGTTGAAGAGCCGGAGGAGGCCCCGGAAATGGAAATGCAGACCGAGGGCGGAGAAATTGAAATAGAGATTGATGAAGACGATATCAGTGAAGAAGGGGAATTAGAACTAAGCCCGGAAGATTTAGAATAAAAGGAGGGATCCCACTTGGAATTGATTCTTTTTTTGCTCTTTTTAGGTTGGAGTTTTTGGATTATTTATAACTCTATTTTTCTACCGGAAAGAATTGAAAAAAAAATTAAGGAAGGAGACCTGATTTACGCCTACGAGCTTTCTAAACTTTCTTTTAATCCTGAGATAAGAGAGCGCATTGTATGTGTGATAACTGAAGATTGTAAGTCTCTGCAAGGTTTGAGAGTCAGTCAATTGTCAGTAAAGGAGCTTATGAAATTGGCCCGGTATATGGGCATCTTGAAAAAACCGAGTATTGATTTTTACCCCTTGATTATTGAGGCGAAAAGAAGAGAAAATCGATTACTTCTAAAAAAGATTAAAGAAAGTCACACCTCCAAGACTTGGAGGAATAATCTTCAAGTATATCTTGATAAAGACAAAGATGCCGGGTAGATCCCGGCATTTCTCTTGCAAGAACGGTTGAAAGTGATAATATTAAAAAGTATGTATAAAAAATTTCTTTGGATTTCCCACTCGGCAATAAATGCTTTTGAGAGGTGTCCGCAATCCTATTATTATCAATATCAATACCGAAACCCGGAAACCGGAAACCGGCTTCAGGTTGTCAATCCTTATTTTTCCTTAGGGCTCTCAGTTCATCAAACCGTAGAAGAGCTGGGGGCGATGCCGATAAAGGAAAGAGTGAATGTTTCTCTGGAGGACAGATTTGAGGATATTTGGAGCAGCTATTCCGGGAAAAAAGGAGGATTTATTTCAGAAAGGCAAGAAAGTGAATTTAAAAAAAGAGGAGAACAAATGATTGAAAAGGTTGTAAATTCGGATTTTTTGGAAAAGCCGTCTACCGTGATAGAAGAAAAAATACCGAATATTGATCTTATACCCGAAGAAAATATAAAGTTAGTCGGGAGCTTGGATTGGATTCAAGTAATGCCCGATGGTGGATTTCATATAGTTGACTTTAAAACCGGAAAAAGTAAGGAGAAAAACGGTTCTCTGCAATTGCCGATTTATAATATTTTGGCCAGTGAAAAATTGGAAGGAAAAGTTAAAAAGATTAGTTATTGGTATTTGGAGAGTGACAGTGAACTGACTTCCAGAACTCCGGAACCGGCTGCCAAGAACTTGAAGACGATCAAAAACAAAGCTTTGGAAATAAAGCGTCATGTAAAAAACAATGATTATCCTTGTCATTATAATGGGAGGTGCTTTGCTTGCGGAGATTATCATAAGATATTCAACGGTCAAGCGGAGTTTTTGGGAACGGATTCCGAGTCGGGAAAAGATTTGTATTTTATATTGAAGGCTGACGATATAGTGAAAAAATTAATCCACATGGAAACTTTCGATCCCAAGGAAGAAAAGGTTTTCGAGTTGAGGATGGAGGGGCTGGGAACGGATAAAATAATGAAAGAGTTGAGAATGTCGGAGAAAAAAATAAAAGAAACAGTTTCTTCGGTAAAGAAAAAGATGGTCGGAGAATTAACTCCGAGAGAACTAAAAATAATAGTTGAAAAAAAATTAAAGTGAAAGCAGATAAAGTTCCGGAAAAAACGGAAAAATTAAAAGAGATTAAAGAAGAAATAATAGGACTTAAAAAGTCTCCACTTTATGAATATCGAAGTGATAATGATTATTTTCCGGTTATAGGAGAAGGAGCTCACGATGCCGATTTGATGGTAGCAGGGGAGGCACCGGGAAAAAATGAGGCCAAAACCGGTCGGCCCTTTTGTGGGCGAGCGGGGAAGGTGCTGGACGAAATGTTCGAGGGGGCCGGAATGGAGAGAAAGAAGGCTTATGTCACTAACATAGTAAAAGACAGACCCCCGGAAAATAGGGACCCGACTCCTCAAGAAATTGACCTTTATGGACCGTTCTTGGATAGACAAATTCAAATAATTGAACCTGAAGTAATTGCCACTTTGGGGAGATTCTCAGCTAACTATATGCTTGAAAAGTTCTCTTTCGGAGAGAATTTTCCAATATCGAAGATACATGGTCAAATTTATAAGAAAGAGAGTATGAGCTTTAAGATAATCCCTCTTTTTCATCCGGCAGCGAGTATATACAGTCCGGACAGAAAATCAGACTTGATTGATGATTTTAAGTTCGTAAAAGAGGAATTAAAAAAAACTTAATAACTTAATAAAGGTCTTTAGGAAGAAACGATATTATTTATAACTAAATTAAAAATATGGAATTAATCATACCACTATTAATAATAATTGCCTTTTTAACCGTTAAGATTGCCAAAGAATACGAACGAGCGGTAGTCTTCAGGTTGGGAAGATTCATAGGCATAAAAGGCCCCGGCCTTTTTCTGCTTATCCCGTTTGTAGACAAGATGGAAAGAGTTGATCTAAGAATAATTACTCAAGATGTTCCCCATCAGGAAGTAATTACCAAGGACAATGTGCCGGTCAGAATTGATGCCGTAGTTTATTACAAAATAACCGATCCGGAAAAAGCGATGATAGAAGTTGAGAATTTTAAAAAAGCAACTTCGGAGGTTTCACAAACGACCTTGCGAGGAGTAGCCGGCGCTTCGGAGTTGGATGAAATTTTATCCGAAAGGAATAAAATTAATAATAAACTTCACAAAGTTATTGATAAATCAACTGATCCGTGGGGGATAAAAGTGACCAGCGTGGAGGTTAAGCATGTTGAAGTACCTAAAGATATGCAAAGATCAATCGCCAGGCAGGCGGAAGCTGAGAGGGCGAAAAGAGGAAAAATTATTTTGGCTGAGGGTGAATATCAAGCGGCACAAAAGTTGAAAGAGGCGGGAGAGGTTCTGGATGCGGCTCCGATAACTCTCAGGTACCTGGAAACGCTCTCCGATGCGGCCAAAGAAGAAAACACCAGTATTCTTTTTCCGGTGGAGCTCTTGGATATGTTTCAGAGAATTAACAAGAAAAGCAAAGATCAAGATTAAGGTAGGAGATTGTGTAATATTAATAAAAGCCCTACGGATTGTGTCCGTAGGGTTTTGATGTTTTTAGAGATTTATCTCTATTTTTTCCTCCTCCTGATATTTTTCGAAAAGAACGTCTATCTCGCTCTGTAAAAGACTTTGTGCTTTTTGATTGAGCTCTTCATCCGATGCTCCTTCTTCCAGATCTTCTTTTGCTTTTTCAAGATAATAATCTTGAAGCTTAATCCGGCTAAGGTTCGGTTTTCTTGACTCGACTATTTCTTCATAACTCATTCCGGTTTCTTCTTTTATCATTTCTATGAACTCTTCTTTCGTCTCCACCTCTTCGTACTCCGGCAGGTATAATTCCTCTATCTCTTGCATTAGGGCCTCTTCCGCTTCTTCAAAACTTACTTCAAGCTCCATGTTTTCAATGTGATCTTCGAGCAGTGCATCAAGAATGAATTGCTCCAGAGCGTTTTGAGTAATGAACGCCTGTAATTCTTCTTCGCTAATTTCTTCTTCCGGTATTTCAATTTGCGATGCAATTTGTTCTTGGTATTGAGCGAATAGTTCCGGTGTCAGTACATGGTCGCCGACTCTGGCCAATTCTTCATTCGCCGTCGTTGTAGCTAAGGATGCTGAAAAGATAAAAAGAACAAGAATGATCAGTGAAGCTGTTAATTTTTTCATTCAATTACCTCCTTTCATCTTACTATAAAATTAAAGAAAGACTATGTCAATGAAAAAGCCCCGTTTTTAACGGGGCGTTTTGCGTTTTGCTTAGGGCTGGAAGAGATGTTCCGGGCCAACAAATTCAACCCGGTTTACTTTCTTAAATTCTAAAACTGATTTTTCAATTTGAGTTCGCAAAGAACGAACTCTCATCGATCCGCCGCTTGTGAATCTGTCCGGGTCGTTCAATTCAATCTTGAGGAGTTCGTTCTTAAGACTGACCCCGATTAACTCAACTTCATGATCGGCACTCCATTCGCTTTCAAATCCTATTGCTGATTCGTAAATATCAATATCGATATTTAGAATCTTCTCAATACTGGAGCCAATCGGTCTGGAGCCGTCAACTGTCCTGTAAACAGGATAAAAATTATTGTCCAAACCTTCTCCAATTTCATAATTTTCAATGTAAATTGGAACAATTCTTTCCGCTTGAACGCTTAAACTAAAAAATCCTATGAAAAGAACTAGAACGACAAAAATAGCAATCTTTTTCATTTCGCAACCCTCCTTAATACTTTTATTATAGTATATTAATAATTAAAAGTCAATAGAGCGGGTTGAAGTCGGAAGCTTTAAGTATTATAATAACAAAGTATGATTGAAAATATTGAAGAAATTAAAAACTTAGAAGTTTTAGAGCGATCCTTTTTAGGCAATACTCTTTTTGAGTATATTTCATTTTTAGCTATATTCATAGTTCTTTTTTTAGTGATTAAAATCATTGAAAGAGTATTGCTTGCACGGTTAGAAAAAGAAAATGGAAGAGTGGGGAAGGGCTCGGTAAAAAAACTACTTATCGATTTTGTTTTATCAATAAAAACCGGCTTTTATCTTTATTTAGCACTTTTTATATCCCTTTCCGTTCTAACCGTTCCGGACAGCTTAATGAAGTTTTTGCAAATAATTTTAGCCGCTTGGGTTACGTTCCGAATCATGATGGGAGTCCAGATGTTTGTCGATTGGTTTTTGAATAGAAAACTTCTGGATGGCGCCGACCCCGGAACCGAAGTAGCGGCTAAAAACATCGGAACACTGATTAAAGCCCTCTTATGGGTTTTTGCTATTTTACTGCTTCTTAGCAATTTCGGAGTGGAGGTGACTTCTCTCATCGCCGGATTGGGTATTGGGGGTTTAGCGATTGCTTTTGCTCTTCAAAATGTGCTGGCAGATCTCTTTAGTTCTTTTGCTATCTATTTTGATAAGCCGTTTACCATAGGTGATTTTATAATCATCGGTGAGCAAATGGGAACGGTAGAAAAGATAGGAATTAAGACTACCAGAATAAGGGCTCTGCAAGGAGAAGAGATAGTGGTTTCCAACAATGAGCTTACCAATATACGCGTTCATAATTTTAAAAAGCTGGAAAAAAGGAGAGCCGTCTTCGAATTCGGCGTAGTTTACGGAACCGCGGACGAAAAGATGAAAAAAATTCCGGAAATGATAAAAGAGATTATAGATAAAAAGGAAATTGCTGAATTCGACAGAGCTCACTTTAAAGGTTTTGGAGATTCCGCTTTGGAATTCGAAGTAGCTTATTATGTCTTGTCCGCTAATTTTATGGATTACAGAAATGTGCATCAAGAAATTTTACTTGACATTAAATCACAATTTAAAGGGGAAGGAATCGATATGGCCTTTCCCACTCGAACGGTCCATTTATTTAATAAATAGATATGGATATAATTGAGCTACTTTTTGAAACGACAATCAACTCCTTAACCGCAATTGACCCGCTTCTTTTGGAGCTGGGTCTTATTTTAGTATTGGCGGCGATTTTGGGTATAATCTTGAAAACTCTAAAGCAGCCCTTGATTTTGGCTTACCTCATTACGGGACTCATAATCGGAGCTCTCGGTTTTTTTGACATCTTAGAAAATGAAACGTTGGAATTCTTATCCACCTTGGGGGTGATGTTTTTACTTTTTTTGGTAGGGTTGGAAATGGATTACAAATCGATTAAAAAAGTGGGTAAAACATCTTTGGCTATCGGTTTGGGTCAGGTTGCCTTTACCGCAATGGGAGGATTTTTGATAGCTAATTTCGTATTCGGATTTGACCTTATCCATGCCGCATATATAGCTATAGCTTTAACCTTTTCGAGTACCGTAATAATCGTAAAACTACTTTCCGATAAGGGTAATTTAACCAGCCTGCACGGAAGGGCGGCAATAGGGCTTCTTTTGGTTCAAGATATGGTGGTAATTTTGATACTGATATCTCTCAATGCACGGGAAGTGGGGGGAGCGGCTGGAATCGGATCGGTTCTACAAATTATCGCCGGGGGAGTGGTTCTATTTATGGTTATGATGGCTTTGGGTAGAACCGTTTTCCCGTACATATTCAGAAAGGTGGCCCATTCGGAAGAGCTTCTTTTCTTGGTTAGCTTAGCTTGGCTCTTATTTTTTGCGGTGGTGGTCAAGATGGCCGGATTTTCAATTGAAATTGCCGGATTTTTAGGAGGTGTAGCTTTGGCAAATTCTTCTCAGAAATATCATATTGCAAGTAAGATTAGACCGCTCAGAGATTTCTTTATCTTGATATTTTTTGCCATATTGGGTTCGATGATGGCGGTTTCCGGTATAGGCGAGATGATTGTTCCGATAATTGCCCTTTCTCTTTTCGTTTTGATCGGCAACCCACTTATCGTAATGTTTATCATGAAATTGCTTGGCTACAAGAAGAGAACCAACTTTTTAACCGGGGTAACCGTAGCCCAAATTTCAGAATTCAGCATGATATTTGCTACTTTAGGACTCACTTTGGGGCATATCTCCGATCAAGTCTTTGCTCTTATTGCCGCCGTAGGAGTGGTGACCATAACCCTGTCGACCTACCTTATACTTTATGCGGAAAAGATCTTTCCTTACATATCCAAACCTTTGTCAATATTTGAAAAGAAAAACCCCACCAAAGAGGACGACAGTGACTTGGACACGTCAAGACCGATAGTACTTATAGGTGCTCACAGAACGGGCGAGGGAATAATGAATTATATAGACCCCGATGATTTACTGGTGATAGATTTTGATCCGGTTGTTATAGATGATCTCAAAAAGAGAGGGATTGAATATCTATTTTCCGATATAACCGATCCGCACGTGCTGGAACATATAAACGTCAAAGATGTTCAGGTCGTTATATCTACCAGTCCCAACCTGAGAGATAATCTGGACTTAATAAGGAGATTTAAAAGAAAAGGTGTTGATGTAAAGATTATAGTTCGGGCGGAAAATAAAAGAGAAGCCCTTGAGCTTTATGACGAAGGTG
>PWHM01000105.1 GCA_003554915.1 Candidatus Nealsoniibacteriota bacterium | reverse complement strand
GGCGATTCATTTTGCTTATGTCATTTTGTCGATGTACAAATAAACCAAATCACAAATCGACGCGGCCAGGCTTACAAATGGAAAAATTCCACCATGCTTGCCTGCACGGACAGTATTCCCAGGCATTCTGAATTCTGCACCTTGAATCTGCCAATGTGCTCCGGGCTGAAATTCGCATTACTGTCGGGACATAGCCGCATGGTGCACTCTGACAAATCAATTATCGCCCCGACAAAAATGTAATATGCGGCGTTTGGAAACATCCGGTAAGGCCCAGACCGAAGTCCTATCGGCCTTCAAACACCGGGTAGATGCCGGTGGGGTCTTACAGCCCGTGCCGATGCACGAGCACGATCAACGGGTGTCTTGGTAAAAAGGCCCACCGAGAGGCTTCTGGCCCCGTCGTTGTTGCTTTCCGGAAACACTACCACTGCGCTATCCGGAAAATTCGTCTCCACCCACCCCAAGCAGGCCGATCCGGCCGCTGGGCAGCCGTGGCTGCTCAGAGGGGGGGGCTTGACAGTGCCCTTGGGCGGAGGGATGGTGCGGCGAAGACGTTTGGATTTCCTGCCCTTTTTCGGAGATCAATAGCCCGGCCTGCATACCTCCTGTCAACGCTTCGCGGCCTCCCTCGCGATGGTCCGACGCATGACTTGGGGCCATGCCGGATCGCTACTCCTTACCTTGTAGGGGATTTTCACCCCTGCGCTTTACCTTCTTTGACCGGCGCTTTCAATCCGTCCCCTTTTGTGGCTGATTCAGGAGTTGCTCTAATCCCACGGGAAGACTCCATCATCAGTATAGACTCGAGAATCACCTAAATTATCAGCAAGCGTAGCATGACGGTAACTGATTGGACGAACACCTTGATCATCAGCCACATACAGACCAATCGTACCAGTGTCAACAAGTACATTATCGTACATGGACCACGTGCAATAAAGGCCAGGATGGCTTCCATCCCAGTAACTTTGCGATAATTGTAATCCATGCAAGCGGTCAAGGTAGAACGATACTTTGACCAACCTGGATAAATCCATATCCTTCTACATCATCCCAGGTCTTCTTATATCCTAGCCTTAAGCCTTGATAATAGCAGGTCTGAGATGTCAATCGTCCATCGGAATCATAAAGGAGAGAGGGTCCGTGCGATTGGCCGCTATCATTGATGTAATAACCAGAACCACCCGTACCAACATTCACAGGAACCCACGTCAGCTCATCATAATTGACCGCCCACCCGCAATCGATTCCCTGTGGTGCCGTTTCATCCATCCCCTCGATATAAATCACTATGGTATCATCTGCCAGCAAGTTGCCATCTGAGTCCCGCAACCTGACGGTCGGGCGGAATTCGTTACCGTCCTTTAAACCGATGTATGTGTGACTCACCTGTGAGCGTTCGCCGGGTTGGCGGGTTTCGTTGTGGGTAGTGCCCTCGCCGAAGTCCCATTCAAACCGGTAGACGTCGTCCGGTCTTCCACTAGCCCCAAAATCATGGGTTACCTCTGTTGCCCCCTGTGCCAGTTCATAGGTCATGATCCGGGGGGGCAGGATGGTGACGGTTGGCTCCTCTGCTTCAAACAGCCATGGCTCGGTTTGGAAATGCCGGGTTCCGGCCTCAATCTCCACATGAACCGACTGGTTGTCCTCGATGAGATAAAACGCTTCTTCCTCGATCAGGGCTCTTTTCTCCAAAGGCGCATACAGTTCCAGATCCCTTTGAGAAAGCGTACCATCTGGCATCTCAATCTTGTCTATCTTTCCCTTTATGAAATGGAGTTCCCGCGTTCTTATGGGCTCATCATCCTCACTGATGATCAGCGTTGCCGGACCGGTATATTCAATCAAAAGATCATATTCGCTCCACGCCGGGTCCCGCTGCTGATGATGGACCATTTCAGCATCAACGTGAATGACATACCGGGAATAATCATCATTATCAGGGGCATCTCCTTGCTGTATCCCTTCATTGGTAAAGGTGGCTGTCAATTCCAGGGTCGGAAAAAACATGTCCATAAGATCCGCATTTGCGTAAATGGCAATGGGGAGCAATACCCGGGCCTGTTTTGGCGCATACGCATTGGGTATGTGATATCGGCCGTGATTACCCCCCAAACGTCCTGCGGATTCCAGCGGATCAATCCAGATAGACTGGTCCGGATCAAACCAATGAAAACTCAGGCGTTCCTGGGCCATGGGGACGGTCGTCCAGTCAAAAGCTCCGCCTTGTCCTTCATAACGCTTCACCCGCCGCTCGATCAGGTATCCCTGAACCCTTGTATATCTTTCTTGTAAATCGGCAAATTGCGGTGCCAGGTAGGGGAGTGCAAAAATCGAATAATTGTTGGGTATCACCAGTGACGGCTGGTCATAAATTGTGTCGGCAGAATAAAAGTATCTATTGGTAAAGGCAGCGACTGGTCAAAGAGCTGTTCGGGCCATTGCAACCCTCCCCAGGCACTGGCAAGAAATGGGGTTATGCGCGGGTCGAGCAGGGGATCTGCCGTTGCATTTCTTACATGCTCGCTGAACACCCGGCTTTCGATCGGTTCATCGAGTGGATGCGCGTCATTTCGCACATGGGCCGGCTGGGTCATATCTCCCAGCATATGCATGGTCTCCCCGAGAGCACGATATGCCATGGCCAAAAAATATCCGCGCTGATCCGCGGGATCGACCGGATCCAGGATCAGGTTGGTCTTGAAGTGAACGCTCATCGGATCCCCGGGCGGGGGAACATCTTCACGAACTTCCATGGCCAGCTTGTAATAGGTAAGCCCCTGTTTGAAGCTGAATGGATTGTCAGGATGGTCCAGGCCCCATGTTTTGGCGTCAATGCCGGGGGATGCATAAATAACGCCGTGCAGCAGCCACTGATCCGTCAGGTACGGTTTAACACGGCTGAACAGGTCATAAAAATGCCGGAGCGATGAATACACATGCGGCTCATCGGCCCAGTCTCCCCCCAGCGTGATCCATTGGGGCATGGTGTAGCTGCCTGCCTCAATCTGGTAGTCTTTTATTAATAGGCCGGAACTGGAAACCGCGATTCCCCTGTATGGTTCACTGAGAAGCTCTCTAGTTATCGGGCCGAGTTGGTACTTTTCCTTCTCTTCCATCTGCGACAAAAACAGCTGTACCGCTTCGTAATTGATCTGTCTGTGCGTCCCCTGATTCCATGCAGCGGCGTTTTGGGCCAGCGCGAAAAGCATAACGAGAGACAGCGCCCAAATGATCAGTTTGTTTTTCATGATTTTTCTCTCCTTTAAAAATCAAAAAGCATCCAGGTGTCTCCGTCTTTCATCCAGCGCACGTAAAAGATAAAACCGTCTCGCTCGATTTCATATTCAGCGGTTCTGGCTGTCGCATCCCCCCCGGGATCTTCAGGTGGGCTGAGAAAGCTGATCCGGGCCTGGTCGAACAAGGCTCCGAACGAAGGCATGGCATCGGGGTTGTTATCAAACAGTGCATCGTAGACATCGCGCTGACCTTCGGCGATGACGGCTGCTGCAGCCGCAACGTCCCGGTTGTTCATGGCTTGCTGAAAAACATCGGACTGCCGGGAAATAGCTGATTTTTACGCCTCGAGATCCGGTGCGCTTTCCCAGTCCCAGGCGTCGGTCTCCAGCAGCGATTCATCGGAAATGGACGGCGTCACATGGATGGGATCGGAATAAATCGTCTCGCGCGACGCCATGACGGCCTCCAGCTGCATCCAGTATCTCTGGCCGCCGTCGAGCCCCGTTAGCGACATCGGGGATGCCGAATTATTTATAATCGTGGCTTCTTCATAAAAAAAACAATCTTCAGGCGTTGCTCCGGAGCTGTTTGCCTCTGTCTGCTCCGCCACATAGCAGAGGGTAAAGGCAGCCCCTTGCAACCGCTCCTGGTTCCAGGTCAGCTCCGCACCGTATTCCAGGGACATGGCTTCGAGCGCAAGAGGCGAAGCTGTCCGATCTGGCGATGGTTTCTGGCTGGAACTCCCGCCACCGCCGCCACCATCGCAGCCGGCTGTCAATAACGCCAGCGCCATCATTAACACTGCAAATCTCAGTTTTTTTTGGGTCATCTTCAGCTCCTTTTCGCAGACATCCGATGCATTGACCAGTGCCTGTATACGTGTCCCCAAACCCTTGTAAAGCCGGCCTATTTTACGGGCACAGCTTACGTGTTCTTTTAAAATTGCTACTTATCCAAGCATGTACTGTTTACAAGCGCCTTTTGAAGCGATGATAGCAATTACAGTTGGGTTTGAAGAACAAACTAAAAAACAAATAGTTGGCGACATTCCTCGATTATATTTATTTTGGATTTATTGACTTTGCAACTAAAAAAAACCTATTGCCTCAAAGATTAATTGATTTTGTAACAATAGGTCTTTTGGATCTAACTAAAAAAGGCATATAGTTTAAACAGTTACAGTACCCACTTACCTAAACCTGACGAGGAAGGATCCGCCTTTTTTCCTCGCCCAAAATGAACGCTATCATGAGCAGCGTAACACCGGCGCATTATGGGTTGGCCTCAGGCACCGTGGCCACCATGCGGCTAATCGGTCAGATGCGCAGCATAGCCACCGCCACCATGTTTTTGGCCATCCTGATCGGCGGAAAGCAGATCTCCCCGGACAATCACGACCAGTTTATCCTTGCCGCAAGACTGGGCTTCACGACCTTCTGCATACCCTGCCTTGCCGGCATTTATTTTTCCCTTGGCCGTGGCACGATTCGCTCCGGGCCGGAGCGGTAATCGGACGATCTCCCTGGAATGAAAGGCAAGAGGCTTCATAATGCTTGCCTGGAAATGGAATATTCCCGGGCTTCCTGGAATTTGCACCTTGAATCTGCCAATGTGCTCCGGCCAGAAATTCGCAATACTGTCGGGGCATAGCCGCTGGTGCATTTTGTAAAGTGAATTTTCGTATTATGGAATAGACTTACAATGTTTTCGAAAATACTTGACATTTATACGAAAACCTGATTTTCCTGCGCTAAATCATCTTCCACGCGGACACCACATCTGTTAACGCATCGGCTTTTTTTTAGCTATGCTGAGATCATGTGATTTGCTTGCACCTGTGTTGATATCATGCTGAAACGATCAAAACAGCGGTTTTTTATCCGATAATTCAAGATAGTAAAAATGCTTTAATGCAAAAGGGGTCAAAAGGGGGTGTGTCGTGAAATCTGTTCGGGTAATTCTTGCAGCGGGAATTTTATTGGCTGGAAGTGTGCTGGTATATGCGTTCAATGCCAATGCTGAACAAAGGATTGTTTTGGATGGCACCGGACAGGCAAAAACTGTAGCCCGTGACGCAAATATCATCGGCACCGGGGCTGCAGAAACCCTCAATATTGAACTCGGGGTTAATGTTTCCTTTACCGCCGGAGACGGTGACCGTGTCAACTTGCCCTATGATCTGGAACACTATGAGATCACGAGCCTTGGCAATCATATATGGTTTTCAGACAGCAACACACAGACAGTGGTCACGCTAAGTGTCACCGGCAACAGTACCGTTAGCTTTCCAGATGGCAGCACTGCAACGCTTGAAATGGTGTTCTCCCATGGAGCTCCGCCCCATGTGTACTTGGGTGGTGTAGTTGTGGGCCCTACCCCTTTGGATCAGGATTTAGTGGAATTAACTAATCAACCGCCAACAGCATCAATAACCAGCCCGTCCAATAACAGTACATACACAACCGGTCAGAGTATTTCCTTTTCAGGTACGGGTACAGACCCGGAAGATGGTACCTTGCCGTCATCGGCGTTTGTATGGGTATCGAGCCGTGACGGGCAGATCAATTCCGGGAGTAAGAGTTTTGATACAAACACCTTGTCAGCTGGGATTCATGAGATAACGTTGACTGTAATCAACAGTAATGAAACTGTAAATACAGCAATGATTATTATAACTATTATTGATGATGTTAAAATATCTGAACAAACACTTATCGATATATCCGGTATTGATTTTATTCAAGATGCAAATTATAGCATTTTTATAGATGGACAAACTTTTCGTTTTAGAGCCGCTGGAATTTACGATATTGCCGGAGTTGCTAATGGATTAGCTTCTGAAATTATATCAAATAGCGATTTAACAGCAACGAATAGGGCTGGGGTTATTAAAGTTGAGGGAGTAGTCGGTACTTTTACTGATATCATAGTATCTGAACATATAAGTGAAACTGTAGCAGATATAAGCCCCCCCTCTACAATAGATGCTGCTCAACGTACGATCAACATATCTGGGAATGTTGTTGGTTGTGCCTCATACTTTTTGAATTTTAGCGGTGGGGCCAATGCAGGAACTGCAACAACTGTGGTAGGTCCAACTTGTGGCCCTCATCAATTAGCTGCGCACTTAAGCAGATCTTATAAAGAGGAAGTTGGCGAAACTGCCATACTTCACATGTGGAGCACTTTGATAATCATCCCTGCTGAAGAAAATCAAGGTAAAGCTGAAATTATTTTTACTGCTGAATTAAAAAACACTTTAATCAATGATATAGTAGTAAAAGAACAAACAGTAATAGATGTAAATAAAATCAGTGCTATATATGGAGCCACATACAGCATTAGGATCGGTTACGAGACTTACAGTTTTAAGGCTACTGATTCAAATATTAAGAATATAGCCCGCGGATTGGCAAAAGATATAAACTCCGGCCAACTAATGGCATCGGCCAGTGAGGGGATTATTACCATCGAAGGAAGTGGTTATGAATTTGCAAGTGAAAATGGGATTATCAACATCACGCTCGATGCCCTTACCGATTTACCAAGACCAAATATAATAACTCCTTTAAATAATAGTTCATATACATACGGTGAAATAGTAACTTTCAAAGGTGCTGGTAATGATTTACATGGTAATTCGTTACCGGCACTTGCGTTTAACTGGCGGTCTGATAGGGATGGTCTGATCGAGACAGGTAATAAGGAATTTTCAACAGATTTTCTCAGTGTAGGCGACCATACGATAATATTAACCGCTGCAGACAGCGATGGCAAGACTGGAAAAGTTACAGTAAATTTAACAGTTGTGCCGCCTGATAATTTCATCAACTTCTTGGGCATGAAGTTTATTTATATCCCACATGGTGCATTCATGATGGGCAGCCCCTGCGGCGCTCTCGGAAGAGGCAGAGGTGAAACGCAGCACAAGGTAACCCATACCCAGGGGTATTACATGCAGACGACGCAGGTTACTCAGGAGCAATGGGAGGCGGTGACGGGTGACAATCCGTCGTATTTTTCCAATTGCGGTGATGATTGTCCTGTTGAGAGTATATCCTGGCATGATGCGCAGGATTTTATTTCGGCCCTGAACGATCTTGAAGATACGGATCGTTATGCCTTGCCCACGGAGGCGCAGTGGGAGTATGCGGCCCGTGCGGGGAGCACCACGGCCTTTGCCAACGGTGAGATAACTGAGACCGGTCTCGGTTATGATCCGGTGTTGGACAGCATGGGGTGGTACTCTTATAATTCGAACAGAAGCACGCAACCTGTCGCACAAAAAGACCCCAATGCCTGGGGTTTGTATGACATGCACGGTAATGTATCTGAGTGGGTAGCGGACTGGTATGGTACTTATCCATCCTCAGCGGTGACGGACCCAACTGGCCCCTCATCTGGCACCTATCGGGTGTTGCGCGGCGGCAGTTGGAATGGTTCGGCTAGTTTATGCCGTTCCAGCTCCCGCAGGCGCCATCGACCAGACAGTCAGTTTTCCAGCCTTGGGTTCCGGCTGGTCCTGCTTCCAAATCATTGAGCCCGGCAGGGGGCATACCGCAAAGGGCATACGGGTTTGCAGCCACGCTGCTGGCGAGTGGCAGAGCCAGCCGGCAGCCGGATGCGAAACCGGATGACCTGCGGTGCAGCCGGGGGACGATTTTTTGGGGGTGGTTGCCCTTGGGAAACATCGCTTCGAAACCAGCAATTCACGGTTACTACTGATCTAATCAGTTTATCAGCTTTTTGGAGCGAGGATAACAGATTTTGAGGGCCGATTATAGCAGAGAAAGCAGATAATGACACATAAAATTGGCTGGCGTTGATACCGCCAGGATCCGTATCAGGAAATTTGGAAACAGCAATCCCGGCGGATTGAGGACCCGGAAAGAATAAT
>PWHM01000129.1 GCA_003554915.1 Candidatus Nealsoniibacteriota bacterium | reverse complement strand
GTTAAAGGGCGGCTGCGCTCTTTAACCCCCGCCACCGTATCTTAAAACATACGAATACAGGGTATAAATTAGTATTATTTGCGGCGTTTTAAAGCAATGTAAAATTTATTAACTAAGAACGAGATCGAGTTTACGAAAGAGTTATAAAAAATAGAAACGTAATTTAATAAAGGTAATCGGTTAGAGATTTTAATATAATTTTTAAAAAAAGAATTGTTTAAGGATTGGAAGATTGAGTTGCGATAAAACACCAAGGATATAATAATAAAAAAAGAAAGGAGGTATAAACCAGCTACGTCTACTAATTCTTGAACAATAGAAATGAATTCGATTGCGAATCAATGGTGGCCAAAATGGAAATAAATAGGAGCCACGAGTGCCATAAAAAACTTATGAACGTAGTATAAAACCAACTCTTTCATAAAAAAACGGTAGTGTACGACACTACATTACTTAATTAACGGTTAAGTGTTTTCTTTAAACTACGTTTTTACCTTATTTACATTTATGAGTTAATTAAATATTTAACTTTATTAAATAAAATTAAATTATTTCAATGTTTTTTAAAAAAAGAAAATTTATAAAAAAGAGCATATTTTTGAGATAAAACTAATAATTTTAAAAAAAAAAATTGAAGAAATAAGTTATTAGATAAAACCGGCAAGGGGTACGAAACTAATCATGGGTTTAAATTACTACTTACTAAACCTAACGTATAAAGTTTTTGTTTATTAAAGTAATGTAACAGCTTAAAGTGGTAAAAACAATCAGTAATAAAATATAAGTTAATGTTGGCTTCTTGTAACTTATTAAAAAAAAATTCAATTTTCCTATTAAAGTTATTTAATTTATATATAAAAAAAGGGAATGTGTATCTTCACGTATTGGTGTCTAAATTAGAATAGTGCCAGTTTAGCGATAAAATTTCATTTTTAAAAAAAGGGGTACCGAAAACAGTAGGTGAGAAGTTATAAAAAAATACATTAAATAAAACTGTATAGGCGTTGTATCATCTTTTAAAAAACTTTTTTGTATCGGTCAGTAAAATATTATTTGAAATTACGGTCACGTTCATCAAGTGTAAATTATGAAAATACGGAAACTGGGGGTCTATAACCGAATGATTTAATAAAAAAAATAAATTAATAAAAAACGAAAATACTTTATTTTTTACCAGCGGCTGGTTTAAAACCGTACGTGGGGATTTTTCAAAAGTGCTTAAATTTTTGCCGTAGCCAAGGTTTTTTAACACGGATGAGGGTTTAAGATAATTAAACTTATCGATTCGGACCGGTAGCGGCTGCACATGTTTAGTAAACATATTTGATCTCGAGGACGTGTATTTAAACAATAAAGATAACTTAAATAAATTTTTAAAATAACTGTGTGAATTTGTAACAAAGTTTACAAAATTAATAACGTACAAACAATAATAGTAGTATTCATTAATTATCTGGTGTTTAGTATTATTGATTTGGACCAACCACGTTTTTTGCATAAATAATTAAATAATTAAAGGGTTAAAGGGTTAAAGGGTTTTACCTTGTTGGTAAATATTAACACTAAATCACACTAACACGGTAACGAAAAAAATTCAATTAAGAAACATATAACCCATTACGACTAAAAAAATGGCGTCAAAAATTCATAAGTTAGTAAAGTATGAATAATTAAAGGTATAACGTAGGTTTAATAAAAATAAAACAGAACATGCAGTAAAAAAAACGATATAAAACATGATAACATTAGATAAGTAAGTCGACGAATTGTTTAAAAAAAAAATCATATGGTTTTTAAATGAGAAAAAAAAATTCGAACTAACTGTATCCGTTATAGAGCTATAATTAAAAATAACCATTAATAAGTACTCCCCGAAAAAGAAAAAGAATAATCAAAAAGTGAAAAGTACATAAACGGTGGTTCGGCACGTAATAATAGTAAATTGAAACCTGTATAACAAATAAAAGTTTATAGAACTCAGTGCGTTTTTATTTTTAAAAAAGTTTAAAATTAAGTTATTTCATACATAATAACTAAAACTTCAAAAACTTAAATATGTAGTGAGTATACCTTTTTTAGGCCCGAATATGACAATGAATACGAGCATTAACATGTATATCGGCGTAAAAAAAAAGCTTACTAACCAACAAGCCCGTACCCACAAAGATAAAAAATCATCTCGAAGCACTTGAAACAGTAAAAATTCTTTACCGAGAAAACCGGCACTATAAGGTAACCCTGCTAAATTAAAACTTACTCCTAATAGCAGTACGGCGATGTCTAAAGAATATAAATAAACACCTCCCATTTGACGCATATCCGTATTAGCATTAAAAAAATGCACCAAATAACCAACTAAAATAAAAAGGAATGCCTTATTTAAAGCATGTATTATTAAGTAAATAAGAACCTCCTCGTAACAGCAAAAACCACACCCACACACTAAATACCCTATTTGGCTGATTGTCGAATAAGCAACGAGCTTTTTAATGTCATTTTGAAAAATTGCAGTAACCGAGCCAAACGCTAGAGTAACAGCACCTAAAATAGCCAAATAATAGTTAGTAAAAATAGTAAATTCAAATAATACAGAAAACCGGATGATTAGAAAAACACCTGCGACAACTAGGGTAGAAGAATGAATTAAAGCGGACGCCGGTGTAGGCGCTTCCATGGCATCGGGTAACCATACATGGAAAAAAAATTGGGCAGCTTTAATTATTCCAGAAGTTACTAGACAAAAGGAAAATAACGTTAAAAAATGGATTGCTAAATTTCCTATGAACAAATAATGAAAGGTTAGAAACGGTATTTGAATAAAAATTAACGATAAGTCGGTAGTATTAAAAATAACAACCGATAATATAAAAGAAAAAAACATAAACATATCACTTATACGAGAAAAAATAAATGTTTTAAGGGCAGCTTTAATTGTATAAATACGCATAGAATAAAAATTAACTAAAAGGAGTGAAAATAATCCTATACATTCTCAAGCAAATAAAATTAAAAAAAAATCATAACAAAAAAATAAAAAAATAACACTAGTAGCGAATAAGTTTAAGAGGTACAATAGCCTGTTTATAAAAGCTTCTCTGTACATGTACTCTACGCCGAAGTATAAAGCAAGTGTAGTTAGTGTTAAGACCAACGCGGCACAAATTAACGCTAAACTATCTATACAAAAAACTAAATGGGAGTCGATAAGATCAAGGCAGAAAAATCATCGACCAAAATCAATGTAAAAATAACTACCATTTAGTAATATAAAATAAAGTTCGTTGAGGGTAAAAAGTAACGAGATAGAAAAAATTAAGATAGAACTGTAAAAGGTTCCTATAGGGCCGAGTCATTTTTTAAATAAGACAATAAACAAACAATGTAAAAAAAGTATAACAGGAAAAAAAGTTAATAAATTTATTAAAAACAACACATAACAGATCAAATATTAAACTTTCGTTAACTGCTTAAAAATTATAAACTTTAAAAAAATGCCCATTATAAAACTTAAAAATATAAGTGCTGTAATACACGTGAACGAAATTTAAATAAAATTTTAGTAAAGGGGTATATGTATGTCATACGTTAGGAAGGGTGATAAGTAAATAAAAAAAAACGTTCCTATAAAATTTTTTATTCACTACAAAATTAGCAACTTTAGTAGATAAAAAATAAGTATTTTCTAAAAAATTATCCGCAAGTTTAATTTGTAGCTTATTTATTTTTTGATCTGCTAAAAACGAATGTAAGTTTTTAAAATTAAAAAAAACTATACTTTTTTTTAAATTATTAGTATAATTACCGACTAGCGATAAGTTTACAGTGTTAAATATCCTAACTAACTGGTTTGAGTAAAAATGTTTATAGAATAACAACAAATAACTTAAAGGGGTAGCGTAAAATCTGTCAGTGTTTAATAAAAAAATACTAACTTTAAAAAACATAAAAAGTTTGTTTAAGTTTTTAAGGATCACTAAAAATTTTAAACGAGGGGTTATCGTAACTAGCTTGTTAAATTGTGAAAAATTTTGTATTACATAACTCAATTAATAGCTAAAGGGTTAACTTTAGTAAAAAAGTGTAAAATAATAAATATCTTTAAAATAAAGATTATCGGCGCTAAAAAAAGATTTAGCGAACCAATAATTTAACACGTTTTCGTTGTCACACGATTCTTTACCGAAACAAATCGGTAAATTACCGGTTTCAAAAACAGTTACTAAATTGGTGTAATCGAAAAAAACAGATTTTAGGTTTTGGTTAGACGAGGTAGTTGTGATTCAATATAAAAGATTTAGGTTGTCTTGGTCTAAAAAGTCATTATCGTTAAAAAGGTTATACGTATCTTTTAAATTAAACGACGAAGGTGTAGTACCAAGGGTAGTAGAGGTGTCAGTACAAGTACCGCTTGTAAATTTTTCCAGGTAAAAGGGGTTTAGATTTAAGCTTCTAGATTTAAGTATATAAGACAAAAATACAAAGTATTTATTTAATTCATTGTTTTTGTACTTTACACCTTTAAAGATATTAGAATTTTCGAAAGTATTAAGGGTTAAGGATGATTTTATCGAGTTATTAGGAATTAAATTAAAGGAATAGAATCGTTTAATAAACCAAAAGTAACTATTTTCGTAAAAAGAAAGTAAAGTTAGTTTATTTTTCGAAAGAAAATCATTAGTAACTAGATTTGACGATAAAAGAGACTCGGAATGTTTTATAGGGTTAAAGAGGTTGTTATAATATAACAAAGTTGTATTGTTAAAATAATTACTATCTTCAGCAAATCGTTTAAAATTTTCCGATGCTCAGATATTTTTCGAGAACAACGTATTATTGTAAAAACCAGAGTTTAGCAACTTTTTAGTAATTGTTATTTTATGAGAATTTTTTAATATCTTCCGGTGTAAAATAGAATACCTATACAACCACCTATTTCATTTCGCTGTATTGAGCTGATTTTTTAAGTACAAATTAACTGTTCACAATTCTTCAAATTTTGTAGTAAAAGTTGTAAGTTTCGAAAAAGTCAAGTCCTCGAAAAAAAACAATCCAATTTTCGATTTAACCAGGTGATTATTTTTTACTAACTCATTACTTATATTAAAAAGGTTTCATTCGTTTTTTGTGTCTAGTAGATACAAAGAATTATTTAAGGTACTACGGTCAGTAAAATAATTTTTATACCTGGTTAGGATATAAGAAATAGTTAATGAAGGGTATTGCTTAAGTAAATTAGAACGGTATAAATAAGAAATTAACGTTCCGTAATTACCATTGTACTCCTTATTTTTTAAGTCAGTTACGGAGTAGTTTAAAGAATAAATTGTGTAGTTTTCATTAGTCAAATTACATAAGTACGATAGTTTATAAAGTTTAATAAAAAAATCGTAATACTCATTTCATCACTTTAAATTTACGTGCCTATTAAATAAATTTTCTAAGGTATCGTTGTGTTTTGTAGAGTTTAAGTTAGTTAATCAAGAATACAGAATTCAACTGTAATCGTGCTTACTAACCGATGTTTCTTTTTCGGTAGTTTCGGCTAACATTTTCGCGTTATAAAAAAAAGGGTTCGAGAAATATTGACGGTTATTAGTGGTATTTGAAAAATTATTAAAGAAAAAGTAAGAATACACTACATTGGTGATAACTGATATTACTGCGGTAACCATTCATAAAATAAAGGATAAATAGTAATCGACAGTATCTATACTCACTCAAAATAAAAAGGCTAAGTTGTTAAACAGGTAAAAATATATATAGTACTTACTGAATTTAGCTAGAACGACATAGGCTACAAAAAAAAAAACTAGTCACAATAAGTATTTAATATAACTTCATTGAAAATGCAGTTTTACGTTGTACATTTCATAATTACTTCACTTTGAGTTACGAAAAGTTAAACCAAAATTATTAAAAATACGTTTATGTTTTGTATCTCTTTCAATAAATAAGCGGTTTTTAAATAAAACCGAAGGGGGCAAGGTTTTGTACTTTATTCAATTATATAATCGCTGGAACAGCATACTTAAAACAGATTTAATAAAATAAAAAACATTTTTTTCGGTTGTAAAAAAAAACAAACAATAAAAAAATATGATAAAAAAATATAAGATTGTTTAAAAATAAGGTTTCCACGTACAAAGTCACTAAAAAATTAGTATTATTCAAACTTAATAGGTTAAAAAAACTATTAAAGTAACAAAAAAAAGTAAATTCATTATTATGAAAAAAATTTAATAAAAAAAAAACACTTCAATTATTAAAAAACGAGTTGAAAAAATTGTAAAAGGGGGTTGAGTGCTCTAAAAAATTAGAGTCGCAACTGTAAAAGCTACCGGAAATGTAACTAATTGAAGTTGAGACCAGCGGGGTAAAAAAATAATATAAATTTCAAAACGAAATTTGTAATTTAAGGTTCATTAAATTGGTGATCAAAAAATTAACTAATGTGTAATGTAAGTACGTAAAAAAATTAAAAAACAAATGATTAGTATATAAATAAATTAATAAAAAATTGTGAAATAAAAATAAGAATAATAGTAAATACAAATAAAAAATACATCAACGAAATAAAAGATAAAAAACAATTAAGCACAAAAAAATTGTGTAGAAATAAACGTTAATTTCAGAGTTAAAAACATTTAGTTCTAAAAAATTCCAAAAAAAATAATTAATTAAAAAACCGAAGCTTACTAATATATATTTACTAAATAAAAAAGATAACAAAAAAAGTAGGAAAAACTTCGAAGCAATTAATAAAGATTCCTGCCGTATTACAATTTTCATTTTATATAAAAAGTAAAAATTATTAAAAAAAAAAATGTAGTATTTAAAAAAATAAAAAAAAAGGGTAGAGGTTAAAAAAATAGACTCCAGAAAAAATAAGTTGTTATTGAAGAAATAAAAAAACTTAATACCAAAATTATGCGAAACTAGATCAAAATTTAGTTGAATAAAATAATACGATATTATTACCGAAAGTAATAAAAAAAAGTAACTATAATAACTTTTACAAATATTATGTAGGTTTAACCTCACGTGTAAATAGAAAACACTTATAAGTAAAAATAATAGACCAAACACCTCCGAAGAATCCCAATTTCATCAACCGCCTCAGGTCCCTTCTTGAAGGGCTCATCAGCTCCCCAAGTATAACGACACAAAATTAAAAAAAAATAAGAAAAAAATAAATTTTTCATTAATATATAAAGATTTTTCTTTTTTAAAAAAATTTCGAGAAAAAAAAACAATCGATAGGTAAAAGTAAAAAATAAAAAAAGTATAACAAACACTGAAATAAAATAAAAGGGGGTGGTATTTGTTTATGTTATTAAAAAGAAAAAAGTTAAAGTTATTCAGGTTTAAGTCAATAAAACTTAACTGGTGGTTAACTGAGTTAAAATCTTGAATTTCGTAAAAGTATACACCTAGCAAACATAAAATTAAAACATTACCTACACTAAAGTAATTCTTTTTAAAAAAAATAAAAATAAAAAATAAAGTAATGAAAAAAAAGGGCAGATACCAAAAGTTAGTTCAAAAGAAAGCGTATAAATTTAAAAAGCTGTCATTTAGGTTTAACCGATAAACTATATCTAATACGTTAAAATTAAAAAACAAAAATTTATTAAAAAAACATATATAACTGTACACGAAAAGAAATAAAATATTCTTGCTAATGAACACTAACGGTAACCACTTAATGTACGAACGTAAGGTTACAGTGTAAAATATAACCATAATTAAAACATACCCGTAAATAAGTACATTCAATAGTTGACATCGTGCGGAACTAAAAATATAGGAGGTAAAAATCAAAAAATTTTTAAAGCTACCCATCCCCCACAAAAAAAAATAACAAAATGTACCGCGGAAATAACCAAGTGTAGATACTCAGCTAAGTAAAAAAACAACAACATAGGTCCACTATATTCGGTAGCATACCCAGCAACTACTTCGGATTCGGTTTCAGCATGATCAAAGGGTGTACGTTTTGACTCAAGTATCAAGACTATAATAAATGCAGAAGCAGCGGGGCTGTATAAAAAAAAAAATCAATAGGTATTTTGAGTTAATACAAAATCGTGAAAATGTGCGGACTGGGATCCAAAAATTAACAACGAATACATTATAGTAATGAATATATCTAAAGAAATCACATGTACAAGTGCACGTACTGTACCGATTATAGCATAACGTGACTGACTTAACAAACCGACTAACATAAAAAAAACATTACCCATAAGTGTAAGAAGTAGGTGATATAGTATTAATGCGTCCATATTTTCAAATAAGAACATAGACGGTCCGAAAATAAAATTTTGCGAAAAACATAAATGAAAGCCATACAAAAGAGCTAAAAATATAGGTGCTAATGCGGAAGTAGGTCTGGGTATTAAAAAAATTTCTTTTGTGAGTAGTTTAACAAGATCCAAAGCAATTTGAAAGGCTCCGTTTCTTCCCATA
Organism: Candidatus Nealsoniibacteriota bacterium; assembly: GCA_003554915.1. Classification (GTDB taxonomy): domain Bacteria; phylum Patescibacteriota; class Minisyncoccia; order Minisyncoccales; family PWPS01; genus PWPS01. The sequence continues at coordinate 6 of PWHM01000129.1, read as the reverse complement.
ATAGCT